>JAEZWY010000101.1 GCA_023442905.1 Bacillota bacterium
TACAGGGGTCAGGATGAATGGTTACAATACATTCAAAATATTGAAGATTCATCAACTAATAAACATCATTACTTGATTGAATTTGTACCCGGAAAAGACCAAAAACAAGAATTTTTAGAAAGTGTCAAAACGTTAAAAGAATGGCTAAATCAATTAAACATAGATAGTTAATATTTCATTTATAAACCACATAAAAACGCGAGAACTTACCCAGGCTGTTAGCCAAGAAGTTCTCGCGTTCTTTTTCGTATGATTAGAATCCTTATATAATGATTTTACTGAATATATGTAGCGAATTCTAGGAGTGTAGTTGGATCGGCATTGCCGTCGATAGTAATGACTTTATTACCTTTTTGAACAGCTAGGTAGTCAGTTTCAGGATTAGCAGCCGAGAAGCGTCCCATACCATAGTCTTCTGGTGAAGTGAGTAAGTAATCTTCTAAATACGTTACAATATTTTGTGCTAAATCTAACCCTTCATCATCTCCACCGTCATTACGACCTTGAGTGGCAATATCCCAACGCCCCTCGTTCCAAGATGTATGAATTTGACCAGCACCAGCATCTTGATATCCAGTGATGTTATAGCCTAAGTCGACTGGTTGACCACCAATATCTTCATAGATATTTTGTGAGATTTGTTCGGCAGCGGCTTCATTACTATCATATTTGTCGATTGTAATAGTCGCTACTTTAACATCATCAAACTCTCCATTAGCTAAGCGCTCATCGCCATAGGGAACTACTTCAGCAGTTGCATAAAAATCAATTTGGATACCCATGCCTGTTTCACTAGTATAAGCTGTTGGGAACGTCCCCTCAGTTATAGGCATATCTGTTGGAATATTCTCTACATAATCACTAGCAACATCGTCTTTAATAGCTTGGATCACTGTTGCCACACTTTGTTCATCAGTTGAGTCACTTTCTGATGATGTTTCGTCCGAAGTATCATATGTAGAAGAAGTTGATTCATCTCCTGACATCTCACTGTCTTCGCCAGACTCAGTAATCGTACTTTCTGATGTTTGGCCAGTTGATCCTTCTTCAGATACATTATCTGATTGACTAGACGTCTCCGTGTCGCTTGATGCTATATCTTGTCCGAATATACCACATCCTGATAAGGCGACGACTGAAGTGAATAATAGTAAACCTTTAGAAAATTTCATAAGAGTAGCCCTTTTCTTTCTATTTTCCTACCTGCAGTAACCTTATATATACATTTTAAGTCAAAAAAATTGAAATTGCTAAAGATGCCCCCTTAATGATGAAGAATCATTATGATAAAGTACAAAATTCAGTTAAATGCAATACAAAAATACCCTGAATCTTTAACTATAACGTTAAATGATTTCAGGGTACTTATTAATTAAACATATGGTGATCGGTTTTTTCATCCATCTTTTCTTTATAATCGTAGGTTCGATTCTGTATCAAAGATTGACTGTAAAATTTATATAAGTGGTATTGTAAATAGGCAGCTGCACTTCCTAATAAAGTCCCAATGACTATCCCGCTAAACCGGTCGCCAAGATATTCGAAGCCAAGATTTGGATTTTGAAAGGTTAATTGAATCAAGACCATATTGGTTACGAAGAATATCCCAAAAGAATAATTTCTAGGAATAAAATATTCAGCTAACACGTATAGAACCACGACCATTGCTATTCGAGCAAGATGGGGAATCGGTATAAGTAAAATCAGGGCTGCGGTTGCCAATCCAGCAGTAGTCCCAAAGACTCTTTGAAAGCTCTTATTTAATATCATCTGTAAGGTATTCCCCTGCAAAATGGCTGAACACGATACAATAATCCAAGAATAAGGGCTTAAATCTAAAACGATATTAAGATACGCAGCGAAAAATAAAACACCCGCATAAAAAAATGAATCCACTATCATTCTAGGTTACGTCCGAATAGCTTCTTTATAATTGAAACTAAACGTGAATGATTGTTTAGGTAAGTCTAAATACTTAATCAATAAATAGGCCATGAATAAAGAAACAATAATCCCATAACTTAGTTCAATTAACTGGAGCGGAATTTGACTGAACGGCATATCTCTCGTTGCTCCTGAGGCCATCACGAGTATGACGAAAATATCTCCTGGTTTATCAATTCGGTAAATACGGTAAATTAACCGTGCAAAGAATGCGACAAAACTAATAAATATTGGCGCCATTAAGGGGATTTGACCAATAATAAGGCCAACTGTATAAGCAGTAAATAGCGATATTGCGACAAATATCATTCTTTTCATCGTTCGCTGTCCTTCATAGGACTGAAAGTGCAAAAAAGTAAATAAACCTAAGCTAGATGTAGCATTGATACCAGGATTTTTTAATAAGTAACCGGTAAAATTTACGATAAGTGCACAAATACCCGCAACAAGTATCCTTTCTAAATGATGATTTGGCGAGGGTTTTAATGAAAAAGTTTGTTTTAAAATTGAATGCATGCTGTCTCCTCCCAAAAATACCGGACCTGCCTATTGTAGGTCAGCATCCGGTTGCTCTTTAATTATACCACTAATCTGACACAAGAGATTACTTTTTTTACCATTCCCCCATATCAGTAACCATAGTTAAACCATCTTCTTTTAACTCATAAACCGTGTCACAGACTGCTTTCAGGAATTGCCGATCATGAGATACCGTAATGATGGCGCCAGGATAACTAGCGAAAACTGCTTGAAGTTGTTTTTGTGAACTGGCTGAAAAATTACGGGTAGGCTCATCTAAAAGCAAGACATTATAACCATTAAAATCTAAACTGGCTAAGATGAGTTTCCCTTTTTGTCCACCTGATAAATGCGCAATAGGCTGATTCATTTCTTCCGGAAGAAAGCGCAAACTGCCAAGGTAGGTCATAATTTGAGTTTTTTCTTGCTTTGATCCAATTGTCGTCATAAATTCAATTGGACTTTGTTTGTCCGGTAACTGGTCATTGTATTGCTGTGGCATGTAGCCGATTTGAAGATTCGACACATTGCTTAGGTGATTAAAAAGTTGACGTAGGAGACTCGTTTTGCCAATCCCATTACGACCGATAATCCCAACTTTTTCTTGTCCCAACACTCGCAGTTGCAGATTTCTAGCTAAAACCTGATCGTTAATAGCAATTTCTTCATTCTTTAAATGGACAATCACTTGGCTTTTCGCTAATGGTGTCACGTTTGAAAATACTACTTGGATAGGATCCTCAATGATAGGACGATCTACAAAATTAGCTCGCTCTCTTTCAAATCTTTTATCCATGGATTGAACAGCTTTCATCTTTTTAGCTAAAAGTCGGCCCGCCGTGGAGTCTTTAGTATTATTTAATTGGTGGTCAACTGCGTTATGCACGCGATTAAATCGTGCCATTCGCTTTTGGTCTTCTTCTCGTTGCTTATTCGCTAAAAGTTCTTGATTAGTCATTTCTTGTTGGCGGTGGACAAGATACGTTTGATAGCTTTCATTTTTAAAAGTTGATCTAGTCATTGACTTATGCTGAAGCCTCTCTAGATGTAAGATGTGCGTTGCTGTACGACTCAGTAATAGCTCGTCATGCGAAATATACATGATGGCTAACTTACTTTTTTGAATAAAGTCTTCCAACCATTGACTTGTTTCGATATCTAAATCATTGGACGGTTCATCCATCAATAGCAAATCGGGCTCATCAATCAATAAATCAATTAATTGAAGTTTTATCCGCTCGCCTCCTGATAAATCTTTAACAAGCTGCTGGTCATATATTCGGTCCACATCAAAACCTAACTGGTTACCTAGTTGATATAACAATTGATAATCCATATCGCCATAATCTCTGGCCCTGAAAAAATATTCGGCCAATGTTCTTTCTAGGTTAGCCTCTGTCATACTTTGAGGAAGATAAGCCAGCTGACTAAAATGATTGATCATTTGGCCTGTGATTTCTAGATAGTCATTTATACTATTATCTCCTACTATATACCTAAGAATAGAGGATTTACCATTCCCTTCTTCACCGATAATAGCTACTTTATCGCCTGGATTTACAACAAAAGATAAATCTTTGATAATGGTGAATAAAGTGGATTTTTGAACCATCGTTAAATGATTAATTTGTAACATATATATGCCCCCTTTTTATTTTCGGGCATAAAAAAATGCCCTACTACATGAAACTGCGGTAGGACAAAATGAACGAAAACACTAGAAAAGTTCACCATCCCTGACTATATTTCTACATATAGTTAGGGATGGGTAAACTACACCTTTCAGAGATCTTCTAATCATATATACACAAGAAAAGAAAGGTCGCTAGTATTCATCCAAAGTCTTTTTATCCTACCAAAATAGCCAACGATAAAGAAACACTGTTTCCAGTATTTTCTTACTCTTGCTATTTTAAAAAAGTAGGATTATAACTTCATTGGATGTGATACCTCACCTTTCTCTAAAATTGTTATGTTATAAAAATAATCTACCAAGAATTCTCAATTCAGTCAACCTATAAGGTATATTTTGACCTTTATACCTGTATAGCAACCTTTAATTTTTCTAATCCTTCATCTACTACTACTTTTGAGACATTTAATGGTGGTAACAGGCGGATAACATCATCTTTAGCGGAAGTGATCAATAAGCCTTGTTCAGCAGCTTTGGTAATTACTGGTCCAACCGGTTTAGCCAGTTTCAGGCCAATTAACAATCCCTTCCCTCTAATTTCTTTAATTGCTGGGGATTGCCAAGATTCAATCTCATCAATGATGTATTGTGACACTTCTTGCACATTTGCCAACAACCGTTGCTTTTCTATCGCTGAAAGAATGTAGTTTCCAGCAGCTGTTGCTAGGGGATTGCCACCAAAGGTCGTGCCATGATCACCTGGTTTAAAATGACTGGCAACATGATCTTTAGCCACAAGAGCACCAATCGGTAACCCACCTCCTAACCCCTTAGCCAAAGTAATGACATCTGGTTCTAAAGCCGTCTGTTGAAAAGCAAACATGGTACCAGTTCGGCCAATACCGGTTTGAATTTCATCAACGATAACTAAAACATTTTCCTTTTGTTGAATTTCATTCACAGCAGCAACAAATTCTGGCGTGATAGCATTTACCCCACCCTCGCCTTGGATAACCTCTAGTAAAACAGCACAAGTTCGGTCGCTAACAGCATTCTTTAAAGCTTCTACATCATTAAATTCAACATACTTAAAGCCCTCTGGTAAAGGTTTAAAAGCTTTGTGCAAATCAGCCTGTCCAGTTGCGGTCAAACTAGCTAGTGTCCGACCATGAAAAGATAAATTCATGGATATGATTTCAAAAGCTTCTGGCCCTTTTACTTCTGTTCCCCACTTCCGAGCTAATTTAATGGCTGCTTCATTCGCTTCGGTACCAGAATTCGCAAAGAAAGTTTTATCTAAATTCGATACTTGGCTTAATTTCTCAGCAAGTCTAATAGCATTTTCATTCCAAAACAAATTAGATACATGAATTAATTGCCCAGCTTGCTTGGATAGATGATTGACAAATCCTTCATCAGCGTGACCTAACACATTACATGCAATGCCAGAAATGAAATCGATGTACTTCTTCCCATCTAGATCTTCTACATAAGCACCTTGACCTTTAACTAGGACGGTTTCTTGGCGGTTGAAAGTATGCATGGTGACTTCTTGCCCCAATGCAATCAGTTCTTCTGTATTCATAATATACTCCTAACTCCGGTAATCAGCGTTAATCTTAATGTAATCTTCCGTCATGTCACAAGTCCAAACAGATGTCTGGTTTTTGCCTAACCCTAAATCGATAGCAATGGTTATTTCTGCTTCTGATAATATTTCATAAGCTAACTCTTCGTCAAAATCTAAACCTTGCCCGTCCTTACACGTAAGTACTGAACCTTTTTCTGAGATGAATTGAATTTTGATTTTGCTTGGATCTAGATAATTCGGTTGCGCCTGACCAATAGCTGATAATACACGTCCCCAGTTAGCATCTTGACCGTAAATTGCTGTTTTGACTAGGGATGAAGTGGCAACTTGTTTAGCAATTCCTTCTGCATCTGCAAGGCTACCTGCACCTTTGACTGATACAGTTACGAATTTTGAAGCACCCTCCCCGTCTGCTACAATTTCCTGCGCCATCATTTGACATATTTCTGTTAATTTCTCTTGAAATAGCAGAATATTTTGCTTAGTTGGCTTAACAGATACTTTATTGGTAGAAGCTAAAATTACAGTATCATTGGGGCTGGTATCCCCATCAACTGAAATTTTATTGAAAGACTGACCAACTGCTTCTTTCAGTAATTGCAATAAGGTTGCTTGTCCTAAATCTAAGTCGGTCACGATATATGACAGCATGGTCCCCATATTAGGATGAATCATACCTGAACCTTTAGCAATCGCAGCTAAATGAACAGGTTTACCCTCAATTTCAAAGGCTATAGCCTCTTGCTTAATGGTAGTATCTGTTGTCATTATTGCTTCCGCTGCCTGAATAGAGTCACCATCGGTCAGATTATGACTTAAATGTGCTACTTTTTCATCAAAATTTGTTAAGTCCATTGGCACACCGATTACACCTGTTGAGCAAATCAATACCTCATCCGGGTGAATAGCTAATTTATTAGCCAATGTTTCAGCCATGATTTGGACATCCGTATCCCCTTTTTGGCCATTAAAGGTATTAGCATTTCCTGAATTAATCATAATTGCTTTGAATGTCGCTTGTTCATTTAAACGCTTTTTATCATACTTGATATGGTGAGATTGAATGGCATTCTTCGTAAAGACCCCTGCCATAGTTGCACCTTTAGGAAAATAGATAAGGGCCAAATCTTTATTACGATGTTTAAACCCTGAATGCACACCTGATACCCAGACATTTTCGATCGCACAAAGACCTCCAGGAATCGTTTGCTTGCTCAAGGTAGTAGGCGTACTTTCAGCGGTAGTGATAGTTGCTAAATCTGTTTGTGACATGTGCTTGACTCCTTTCATAAAGCGTTACGGGAAAATTGGTGCTTGGGTAAGACCAGTAGTTTGATCTAGATCAAACATTAAATTCATATTCTGGATTGCTTGACCCGCTGCTCCCTTCACCAGATTATCGATAACTGCGAAGATGACTAAACGGTTGGTTCTTTTGTCTAACTTCACTTGAATTTGAGTAAAATTACTAGCACGAACCGCTTTAATCTGTGGTAACTGGTCTTGATCCAATATTTGGATGAAGTAGTTATCCTGGTAATAATCCTTGTATATTTGACGTACTTGATCTTCTGATATTTCTGAAGTTAAATTCACATAAATAGTTGTATGAATCCCACGCTCAGTTGGCAATAAATGTGGGGTAAATTGAACAGTGACCGGACTTTTTGCTGCGTGATTTAAAGTCTGTTCTATTTCAGGGATATGGCGGTGAGCTAGTGGATTGTAGGCATAAAAATTATTACCTAATTCGGTCAGTAAATTGGCAACTTTCGCTGACCTTCCAGCGCCTGATACACCTGTTTTGGCATCAATAATAACCGAATCCCTTTGAATAAAATTAGCATCGATAATAGGCAACAAGGCTAATAAGCTACAAGTCACAAAGCAACCTGGATTGGCGATTAAGTTTGCTTGTTGAATTTGTGTAGCATACAGTTCTGGTAGTCCATAAACTGCTTGATCTAGCAGTTCTGGTTCGGTTTGTTTGACCCCATAATATGCTTCATTTACTTCTTTATCTTTAATTCGAAAGTCTGCCCCCAAATCAATCACTTTCACATCATGGCCTTGTGCAGCTCTTGCGATTTCCATAGAAACACCGTGTGGTAAGCATAAAAATAACACATCTACTAGATCAAAAATCTGGTTAGGGTCATAGGCAATAAAAATTTGATCAATAAGCCCTTTAAAATGTGGATAGTAATCTTGAACCTTTGTCCCAACTTGATTTCTTGAAGTTAAACAAGTCAATTCTACATCCGGACGGGTAACTAGTAAGCGAATGAGCTCTTCACCTGTATAACCGGTTGCACCGATAATACCTACTTTAATCACCTAATCACCTCCTTTAATTGCTTGGTTTGGCCAAAATAGATGTCCATTGGTAGCTGCCATGATTGCTTTAATTGAATGCAGTCGATTTTCTGCCTGGATAAACTGTTTAGCATAATCTGCTTGGAAGACTTCATCGGTTACTTCCATTTCTTTGTAGCCATATTTGTCTAATACTTGTTGGCCATATGTCGTTTCCGCATCATGGAAAGCAGGTAGACAATGAAGGAAAATAAACTGGTCTGTTTCAACTTGATCAATCAATTCCTTGTTAACTTGAAATGGCATCAATTGTTGAATACGTTCTTCAAAACTGGCTTCTTCGCCCATAGATACCCACACATCCGTATAAATAACCGTAGCTGATTTAACTGCTGCATAAGGATCATTTGTGACTGTAATTTTAGTTTGTGTTGTCTTCGCAATTTCTTCTGCTGCTTTTAAAATTGTTTGGTCAGGCTCCAATTCTGAGCTAGTTGCAATCGTAATATCGACGCCTAATTTCACACCGGCAATCATTAGAGAGTTCGCCATGTTATTACGGCCATCACCTAGATAGACCAAGTGCTGTCCTTTTAATGAACCAAAAACCTCTTTAATAGTCATAAAATCAGCAATCATTTGCGTTGGGTGCCAAGTATCAGTCAATCCATTCCAAACTGGTACACCGGCATGCGCCCCTAATAGTTCAACTGCTTCTTGGTCAAATCCTCGATATTCGATGCCATCAAACATTGAACCTAACACTTTTGCCGTATCAATTACTGATTCTTTTTTTCCAAGCTGAATATCATTGGCTCCAAGATATTCTGGATGTCCACCTAAGTCATTTACCGCAACGGTAAAAGCTGCACGCGTACGAGTGGATGATTTCTCAAATAAAAGTGCTATATTCTGCCCTTTTAAGTATTCATGAGGAATATTTGCTTTCTTTAATTGCTTCAAATGTAAGGCGAAGTCAATCAAGAATTCAATCTCTTGGCTAGTGTAATCTAATAATTTTAAAAAGTTTTTATTTTGTAAATTCATTTTTTATACCACCTTTTATGCTGTAATCATTGTACCGATGCCATTTTTAGTAAAAAGTTCTAAAATGATGGCATGAGGAATAGTGCCGTCAATAATTTGACATGAGTGTACGCCAGATTGGATTGCATTAAGACAATTTTCCACCTTGGGAATCATACCTCCAGTAATCACTTCATTTTCAATCGCTAGTTGAATTTGTTCAGCTGACATTTCTGAATATAAGCTAGTGGGGTCAGCTGGATCCTCATATATACCATTAATATCGGTTAGATAGATCATTTTCTCTGCTTTTAAAGCGGAGGCAATTGCAGCTGCAGCTTCATCAGAATTGATATTCAAACTTTCCCCCTGGGGTCCATAAGCAATTGGTGAAATAACCGGTAATATATTGTCTGCAAGCATTTGATGCAGGTATTCAGTGTTTACTTTGGTGACTTCTCCCACTAAACCCAACGCTTCATCTTTCTTCACTGCTTCCATCACCTTATTGTCTTTACCTGAAATTGAAATGGCAGCAATCCCCTCTTCATTTAGCATAGTTGTCAAATTTGGTGAAATCAACCCCGTCAATACCATCTCCACCGTCCGCATCACATCACTTGAAGTCACCCGCAAACCATTAATAAATTGTGGTTCAACTGCCTGTAACTCAAGCATCCGGTTAATTTCAGGTCCACCACCATGCACAATAATTGGTTTCATACCCACATAAGATAACCAAGCGATATCTGAAATTACCCGCTGTCGTATTTCTTCAGAAACCATCGCATGCCCGCCATATTTAATCACCACAATTTTTTGATGAAAATCTTTTATATAAGCCAACGAATCAATTAAAATATCTGCCTTTTCAATATCTTGCTTACTAATTTCTATCACTTTTATTCCCCCTTCTAATAAAAAACACCCCTACATCTGCTAATTGCAAATATAGAGGCGTTAAACCGCGGTACCACTCTACTTAGCCTTTTCACAACCACTGGAAAATGACTATCTCTTATCCTAACGTGGATACCACGTCCCTGCTCAGTTTTACCCTTGCAAGAAATCTATAAAGCACGATTCATTTGGTTAATATCAGTAGTCTCACACCATCACTACTTCGCTAAGCATATACCCCAAATTACTAACTTTATCTTTGATTCATTTATATATAAAAAAGCCCCGTTCCATGTTCAAATAGAACATAGAGACGAGGCTTATCCGTGGTACCACTCTAGTTAATTCAAATTGCTGTTCAATTGAATTCACTCGATTTTGTTAACGCTGCATCAGCGAAATTGGCTACATGTCTTTCACCAATTTATCTATGAAGTGCGGTTCAGTAACCATGTCATATTAGGCTTCCACTCTATCCTAACTCGCTGTAAATCCAATAGTTACTTACTCTCTTCATACTTGATCTTTAATGTTTCCATTATTTTATTAGAAAATAATGATAATGTCAATCGAATTTTAAGCCTATTTTAAAATTAGTGATATATATTTTGCATCATAACCTTGCAGATATTAGACTAATTGATAGCAACTGCATTCTTTTCTTCTAAAGCTGTAGCATACGCTTTAAAAGTATCTAGGTGGGTAAAAAGTGGTACAAGGTGACTAATAGCTGCCATTCTAGTTGATAAACCTCTTTCATAACCAGGTACGTTACCTGTAGTATCCACCACGATTTGCCCCTTATCTTGAATTATGAACTGGTCTAAAGCTTCAGTAGTCGTAAAGCTGGTAAAGGCCTCAGATATCACTTCTTTTGAACTATCATTGATGTTTACTACTATTTCGTAACCAGCTCTATATAGATTGTTTAAACTATCTTGAATTTCTTCTAATTCATTTTCAAATATATTGAACACGATAGTGCCTTCTTCTATTACTTGAATATTTGCGCCCTCAAAAGCTCTTTGTAAGGCACTAGCATAAGATTTTCCAGAACCCATCACTTCACCAGTGGATTTCATTTCCGGACTTACAGCAGGATCAACGCCATTTAACTTAGTAAAAGAGAATACGGGTGCTTTCACATGTACCTCATCCCCAGTATAGTCATATAAACCGGTTCCCAATCCTTGGGCTTTTAAGCTAGCCCCCATAATCACGTTAGTCGCAATTTGTGCGATCTCAATATCAGTCACTTTAGATAGGAAAGGTACTGTTCGACTTGCTCGAGGATTCACTTCGATTACAAAAACTTGTTCATTCTCTACGATGAATTGGATGTTTACCATTCCAATAGTTCCTAAGCCATTACCAATTTTAATCGTTTCTTCAATAATTTGATCAATCACAGCTTGAGACAATCTTTGCGTCGGGAAGACAGCCATAGAGTCACCTGAGTGGACACCCGCTGCTTCAATATGTTCCATAATTCCTGGGATAAAAACATCTTGACCGTCACAAATAGCATCCACTTCAACTTCAATTCCTTGAACATAATGGTCAATTAAGATTGGTGCTTCGCGGTTTAACTTATTACTTTCAACCAAAGCGTCATTCATATAAGTGGTTAAATCTTCTTGATTATAAACGACTTCCATTCCCCTACCACCTAAGACAAAAGAAGGTCGAACTAGAACTGGGTAGCCACCAATTTTTTCTGGAATTGCTAGTGCTTCTTCTAAACTCAAAGCTGTATCCCCTTCTGGTTGTGCAATGTCTAATTGTTTTAGGGCTCGTTCAAATAATTTTCTATCCTCCGCACGATTCATATCCTCAACTGATGTCCCAAGAATCTGAACACCTGCTTGAGTTAAATCATTAGCCAAATTAATTGCTGTTTGTCCACCGAATTGAATCATCACACCAACCGGTTGTTCACTTTCTATAATTGCCATCACATTTTCAAAAGTGACGGGGTCAAAGAATAACTTGTCTGATACCGAGAAGTCTGTAGACACCGTTTCTGGATTAGAATTGACAATTAAGGCTTCATATCCAGCTTTTTGTAATGCTTTCACACAGTGTACCGTTGCATAATCAAACTCAATTCCTTGACCAATTCGAATTGGACCTGACCCTAAAACTAAGACAGATTGTTTTTCGCTAGGAGTATTTGCTTTATTTTCACCGGCATAAGAAGTGAAGTAGTAACCAGCCTCACCGTAATCTCCCATCCCCCAAATGGTTACTGGTACAAAGTTCGGTGTGATGTTATCTTGTTCACGCAAAGCTTTTACTTCGCTAGCTGTTAGACCAGCAATTTCTGCAATTGTTTGATCATCAAAACCATTTAATTTTGCTTCTTTTAATAATTCTTGGTTTAGCGGTTGATCTTTGATAGCTTTTTCAATAGCCACAATATGTTTTATAGCTTGAAGGAATAATGGACGAATTTTAGTTATACTATATGCTTCCTCAACTGTCATACCTCGGCGAATTGCTTCAGCTAGGTAAAATATACGATCATCTTTTACCTCTACCAATTCCAATAAGATTTTTTCATCTGAAGCCTTGCTTGCATCCGCATCGAATAGGTGACCATGACTGTTATCTAACGATTGAATTGATTTTAGCAAAGCTTCCTCAATTGATTGCCCAAGTGACATCACCTCACCCGTAGCTTTCATTTGCGTCGTTAAACTTCTATCAGCATGCTTAAATTTATCACTAGACCAGCGTGGTACTTTTGCAACAGTATAATTTATATTACTTGGATCATATTCGGAAAAAGTGGTTTGAGTGTACGGATTATATAGCTCATTAAATCGGTAGCCTACAGCAATTTTAGCTGCCACTCGAGCAATGGGGAAACCTGTAGCTTTTGAAGCTAGAGCTGAAGAACGCGATACACGTGGATTTACTTCAATAATGTAATATTCATTGGTATCGGGTTTTAAAGCTAGTTGAACATTACAACCACCTTCAATTTCTAAGGCTTGGATAATTTTAAGGGAAACATCAGCCAACAAATCATTTTGTTCTTTATTAAGGGATTGGTTAGGCGCAAATACAATTGAATCACCAGTATGGACGCCTACTGGGTCGAAATTTTCCATGGAAGTGATTACCTTAGCTTCTCCTGAGCCATCACGCATCACTTCATATTCTATCTCTTGATAACCTGCAATGGATTTCTCAATTAGACATTGAGTAACCGGTGATAAAATTAAACCGTTTTTAACAATTTGCTCAAGTGAAGCCTGATCTTCACAAATACCACCACCAGATCCACCCATTGTAAAAGCAGGTCGAACAATTATAGGGTAACCAATTGAATCAGCAAATTCGATTGCCTCGTCAACTGTATGCACAATTGTTGAATCAGGAACTGGTTGCCCAATTGAAGTCATCAAATTTTTAAATAATTCACGGTCTTCAGCTTGGTCAATCGCTTTTAGATTGGTTCCAATTAATTCAATACCGAGTTCTTCTAAAATACCAGAGGCATCTAATGTTAAAGCCATATTCAAGCCAGTTTGACCACCCAACGATGGTAAGATAGCATCTGGCTTCTCATCGTAAAGAATCTTAGAAACCATTTCTTCAGTAATTGGCTCGATATAAATTTTATCTGCCATTTTTCGATCAGTCATTATTGTCGCTGGATTCGAATTAATCAAGACGACTTCGTAGCCTTCCTCTTTTAATGCAATACAAGCTTGAGTACCAGCATAGTCAAATTCGGCTGCTTGTCCAATAACAATCGGACCAGATCCGATAACTAGAATTTTGTGAATATCCGTTCTCTTTGGCATATTTTTCCCCTTTTCTAATGACTTATCGATTGCACAACAAATCCACCAATTTCCTTAAATATCCTAGTTGCATACAATTTCATGTACCCTTTAGGATTTTATAAAAATATCGGCTTTGATTAGCTTTATTAGAATTAAAATACTTTCACTTAATGATCAGACCTAAATGATTTAAGCTTTCTTACCATTCAGCTAGTGCATTACTCTGTGCAGTATTTTTTCCTTTGACGTACTTTACGGCAAGTTGAATTCGAGGTCAATCATAAAATGAAATTATCACCATTTTTTTCTCATTTTTAAGCCTTGTTTTATTACTGAAAAACCATTTATTTCTATATAAGTAGGAAAAAATATCGTTCAATTTATTCGATATTTTTATTAGAAAAACAGTACAAATATTGTATTTTTCCTAATATTTTCAGTGTTTTGTATTAAGATTTTGCCTACCATTCACATATAAATTGCTTAACAATTACAATTAAATGTCGAATGTATATTCATGCAAATGATTGAAAATTATAACTAGCATTATTAGTTCATCAGTGGGCGTATATTGAAAATTTTCTTTAGAAAAAAATTTTATCATAAAATGAAAAGTACTTTATTAAATAAAGAATTGCAATAAAAAAGACAGCCATTTGGCTGTCTTTTTTACTCTTATTCTAAGAAGTCTTTCAATTGTTTTGAACGAGATGGATGGCGTAACTTTCTTAAAGCTTTCGCTTCAATTTGACGAATTCGTTCACGAGTAACACCAAATTGTTGACCAACTTGTTCTAATGTTTTCGATTGCCCATCTTCTAATCCAAAACGTAAACGTAATACGTTTTCTTCACGATCAGTCAAAGTATCTAGTACTTCATTTAATTGTTCTTTCAATAATTCAGCAGAAGTATAATCCGCTGGACTTGTTGCATCGTTGTCTTCAATGAAATCACCTAAATGAGAGTCATCTTCTTCACCAATTGGTGTTTCAAGAGATACTGGTTCTTGAGCTATTTTTAGAATATCACGTACTTTTTCAGTTGGTAAGTCCATTTCAGCCCCAATTTCTTCTGGGGTTGGTTCGCGTCCAAGGTCTTGTAGTAATTGACGTTGAATACGAACTAACTTATTTATCGTTTCAACCATATGTACCGGAATACGGATTGTACGCGCTTGGTCAGCGATTGCACGAGTGATAGCTTGACGAATCCACCATGTAGCATATGTAGAGAACTTAAATCCTTTATGATAGTCAAACTTTTCAACAGCTTTCATTAACCCCATATTTCCTTCTTGAATTAAGTCTAAGAAAGACATACCGCGACCAACATAACGTTTTGCGATAGACACAACTAAACGTAAGTTAGCTTCTGCTAATTCTTGTTTAGCTACCGGATCCCCTTGTTCAATACGTTGTGCTAGGGAAACTTCTTCGTCAGCTGTTAATAATTCAACTCGACCAATTTCCTTCAAATACATTCTAACTGGATCATTGATTTTAACATCAGAAGCAACAGAGGTAGGGTCTACTTCCTCTTTCTTCACTTTTTCAGCTTCTTTGTCGGCTTCCTTATCCATTTGGCGCATTGTTGGTTCGCCATTTTCATCCACAACTGCAATACCTTGATCTTCGAATTTTTCGATCAAGCTATCCATACCTTTATCATCCAATTCGAAAGGTTGTGCGATTTTATCGCTTAAATCAGTATATTGAATTGTACCAAGAATTTTTTTCTCAGCCATTAATTGTTTTGTAGCTTGGGTAAGTGTAATGCCATCCACTTTTTTCTTTGCCATTCAATTCGCTCCTTACGTAAATCAAAAATTAGAATCATTAAATTAACTATTACGATTTTTAATTTGTTTCAATAAATCGATTTTTTTCTTGATCAAAATGCCAATTTGTGCAAAGTCATCTACTGATTTTGCATAAGCAATTTCATCATCTAAAGTTTGCATCTTTTGTTCAATACTGCCTTTAGTTTGTATATTATAAATAAGATCTTCTACTTCACCTTCACCAATATCAGGGGCTACTTCTAGATTCATTACTTCAGCAACTAATCGCTGCTCTTCAGCACCTGATAGGGCTTGTAAAAAGTCTCCTGGATCAATTTCACCATCTATATTTTGGTTTTTATCTCTATAGTCTGACAATAGCATATAGACCGTTTCAACTTCACTTGATTGGAAATGAAAATCCTTATTAGCTATTAATAACCATGTTTCACTATTATAGAGTAAACGATACAGTAATAGCAATTCACTTTTTTCAAGTTGTGTCTTTTTCTTGCCTCTTGTAGATTCAACTTCTGGTACTGCTAGGTTACCGCCATTAAAGAGTTGGGACGTTCCTTGGTTCTGATCCTGATATGAATGATGTTCTTGTTTATTTGATGTATAACTGTCTAATTGTTGTAAGAGTGTATCTTTAGATACACCAGTATCTTCAGAAATTTCACCTATATAAATATCTCGCTCAATTGCTTGTTGTATTTTTGCAATCGCCTCAAGCATCACATTTATAAATTGAATCTTTCCATTGTCCGTTTCAAGTGAAAATTCCTTTCGATAGAATTTTCTCATAAAATGTATTGGACTCAGCCTTTTATTTATAACAAAATTGGCATACTTCTCACCACCATATTTTTGTATAAATTCGTCTGGATCTAAATTTTGTTCAAAAGCCAGCACATTTAATTTCAATCGATTGCTTTGATCCTGAATCAAATTGATCGCTCGTAACGTTGCTTTCTGACCTGGAGTATCCCCATCATATGCAATTAAGACTTGTTTACTTGTCCTTTCAATCGCCTTAATTTGATTACTGGTTAAACTTGTTCCCATAGAGGCAACACCGTTTCCTACTCCCTCATTATAAGAAGCAATGACATCCATAAAACCTTCAAATAATACAATTTCTTTTGCACGCCGAGCTTCACTTTGAGCTAAATCAATATTAAATAGGAAAGTATTCTTTTCAAAAATCTCTGTCTCAGGACTATTTAAATATTTAGCAGCATCAGGATAGTTCTTATGATGCGCTGATCCAGGTAAAATTCGCCCAGAAAAACCCACAGTTTTACCCATTGCATTTCTAAGTGGAAACATAATTCGACCAGCAAACCGGTCTTTTAAACGGTCTTGATCACCCACAAAAACGCCTGAAAGTTGTAATTCTTCAACCGTAAAATCTTTATTTAAAAGATGCTGAGCTGCTAATCTACCATCTTCAGGTGCAATACCAATCTGATAGGTTTCTAGTGTTTCTTTTCGCAATCCTCGATCATATAGATATTGCAATCCTTGATTACCATTTTCAGTATTCATCAATAAATAGTGATAAAATTGTCTTAATTCTTCATGAATTTGGATTAGCCGATTCTGTGTATTACTATAGTTGGTTGTCTGCTGACCATCTTCTAGAGCAGACCAGTCGAAAGAAACTGAAACATTTCCAAATTCTGCTATTTTCTGAACAGCTTGTGGGAATGGATAGCCTTCAATTTCTTCCATAAAACGAAAAACATTACCCCCTCGACCACATGAAAAACAGTGAAAAATCTGTTTTTCTTCATTAACTGTGAACGAAGGCGTACGTTCTTCGTGAAATGGACAATAACCAAAATAGTTACGCCCTCTTTTTTGTAAGTCAACAAACTGACTTGTTATATCAAGGATATTTACATTGTTCTTGACTTCATTAATGACTTCCTCTGGAATAAAATTCGCCAATTGATCACCTACTTTTGCCGGCAAAAACTCACAATAAATATAGCGGAAACCAAATCAAAATGCAATCGATATGGAAATTTTATTTAATAATATTTAAATACTATTCTTCAGGTTCAAATTCTCCATCTAAAACAGCTTGAATAATTTCCCAAGCTTCATCCCGACCATCTTTAGTTTCAGCTGAAAATGGTAGAATCTGATCAATCGATTCTAATTCTAAAGTTTTATAAATATCACTTAAGTGTTTATTCCATTGACTCTTCTTAATTTTGTCAGTTTTTGTTGCAATGACAAAATAAGGTACGCCATGGTAGTCCATAAATTCTTTCATTTGGATATCATCTTTAGTAGGTTTATGGCGAAAATCAACAACAAGAAGTGCTAGAACAAGGTTTTCGCGGGTAGCAAAATAAGTTTCTAACATTTCACCCCATTTTGCTTTTTCTGTTTTACTCACTCTAGCATAGCCATAACCAGGAACATCTACAAAATAGAATAAATCTTCAATTTGGTAGTAATTTAACTGTTGTGTTTTCCCAGGCTTACTTGATGTTCTAGCTAATTTTTTTCGATTAATCATTGTATTGATGAATGAACTTTTTCCAACATTTGACCGTCCTGCCAAAGCAATCTCAGGTATTGTAGGTGCTGGATACTGCTCTGGCCTTACGGCTGAGATCAGAAATTCAACATTATGTACGTCCATGAAAAATCCCCTTTCTGACACAAAAAGGAAAGACTAAAGCCAGTCTTTCCCATTGTATTTCATACATTGCAACTCCTGAACATATTTAAGCGATTTTTTCGCCTTCTAAATCAAATAAATCCGGTTCAATATCATCATTAATAACAGATTCTGTAATCGTCACTTTTGAAACATCCTCACGAGATGGAATCTCAAACATAATTTCTAACATTGCCTCTTCAATAATTGAACGTAGACCACGTGCACCTGTTTTACGGTCTAGAGCCTTTTGTGCTATAGCATCAAGTGCTTCATCAGTAAAGGTAAGTTCTACATTATCCATCTTTAATAATTGTTGATATTGTTTTACTAAAGCATTTTTTGGTTGTGTTAGAATATGAACTAAATCTTCTTTGGTTAACTTATTTAAGTTAGCCATAATTGGTAAACGACCAATAAATTCAGGAATTAATCCAAATGTTTGTAAATCTTGAGGAATAGCGTGTTGCATAATCGCATCGTTATCATTCAAAATCTGATTATTTGAACTATTACCAAAACCAATCACTTTTTCCCCGAGACGTTCTTTAATAATCGGTTCAATGCCGTCAAAGGCACCACCTACAATAAAGAGAATATCGGTTGTATCTACTTGAATCAACTCTTGATGAGGGTGTTTACGACCACCTTGTGGCGGAATATTTGCTTCTGTTCCCTCTAAAATTTTCAGTAAAGCCTGTTGTACACCTTCACCAGAGACATCACGTGTAATGGATACATTTTCTGATTTACGAGCAATCTTATCAATCTCATCAACATAGATAATCCCTTTTTGGGCACGTTCTACGTCAAAATCAGCTGCCTGCATTAATTTGACCAAGATATTTTCAACATCTTCCCCAACATAACCCGCTTCTGTCAGTGTCGTTGCATCTGCAATCGCAAATGGCACGTCTAGAATACGCGCTAAAGTTTGAGCTAAGTATGTTTTTCCTGAACCAGTTGGTCCCATTAATAGAATATTACTCTTTTGAAGAGAAACGCCATCATCAGCAGCTTCGTTGTTAGAAGAAATACGTTTGTAATGGTTATATACTGCTACTGACAAAGTCTTTTTGGCTTGATCTTGGCCAATAACATAATCATCTAAGATGGAACGAATTTCAGTTGGTTTTGGTGGTTCAACCATTGTATAAGATTCTTGTCGTTCTTGGTTAACTTCTTCATCAATAATTTCTTGGCATAGGGCTACACATTCATTACAGATATAAACACCCGGTCCAGCGATGATTTTGTCTACCTCATCTTGTGATTTTCCACAAAAAGAACAGTGAATCGTTGTTTGTTCATCATCATTATACATGCTATCCGTTCTCCTTTCCCTTTTTACATCACCTTATTGTGCCAAATTCTTGACTTTAAGTCAATTTAAAAGTCTTCATTTTGTAGGTTTATTCAGCTTTATTGTATAATGTATGATAGATTAAAATTGTAACCGGTTTATCGTTCGGAAATTCTCTTAAAATTACTAGTATTTTACTAACCAATATTTTATAATGGTTAGCAGTGCAAAAATTTGAATATGAATAAGAAAAGGAGATAACTATGAGTATTATTCGCGGAATCGTCGGTCTAATTGTCATTGGACTTATTGCTTTATTACTTAGTAAAGACCGTAAGAACGCCCGTATTAAACAAGTAGGAATTTTATTAGTTATTATGTTTGTTTTAGCCTTCATTGGTTTAAGAACAAGCTTTGGGATTGCAATTTTGGAAGGTGTATCAGGATTCTTTAACTGGTTAATCTTACAAGCAAATGGTGGTACCGAATTTGTTTTTGGTGAGGGGTCTACAGGATATGGTATCTTCTTCCTAAACGTTTTAATGCCAATTGTATTTATTTCTGGTTTGATTGGTATCCTTCAATATATTAACGTTTTACCATTTATCGCTAAATACTTAGGTAAAGCCCTTAACAAGGTGACTGGTATGGGTGAAAATGAATCATATATTGCCATTATTATGGCTATGCTTGGCCAATCAAATGGTTTTATTACAATAAAACGTTACATTGATAAATTCTCACCTGAACAAATCTTTACGTTTGCGCTAATGGGATTATCTTGTGTATCAGCTACAACTATTGCTTCTTACATGCAAATGGTTGATGGTAAATTTGTAGTAGTAGCTATTCTGTTAAATGTTTTTGCCGCTTTCGTTATAGTCTCATTGATGACACCATATAATCCACAAGCACTTCAAGTAGATTTCAACCCTATTGAAGAAGCTAAAGAAAACGAAGGAATTGAAGAAGAAAACTTTTTCTCAGTATTGAGTGACTACATTTCTAGTGGTTTCCAAATTGCCCTAGCAATCGCTGGTTCATTGATTGGTTTTACAGCTTTAATTACCTTCCTTAATTCATTAGCTAGTTTGGTATTTGGCATAGATTTCGTTACTATCCTTGGTTACGTTTTCTCTCCACTTGCATACATTATGGGTGTTCCAAGTACAGATATCGTAAGTGCTGGTTCAATCATGGCTTCAAAATTGTTAACCAATGAATTTGTGGCCTTAGGTGAAGTTCAAGCAGTTGCTGGTCAAGTAACAGAGAAAACAATGGCAATGATGTCAACTTATGTTATCTCATTTTCAAATATCGCAACTGTCGGCATGATTATTGCTTCTGTAAAAATTATGTCAGCTAAACAAGCAAAAGTTGTCGCAAACAATACATGGCGTTTAATCATTGCTTCTGTCTTAGTATCTATGATTTCAGCAACAATTGTTGGTTTCTTCTTCTAATTTAGAAACCTGACTCAATAGTAAATTTAAATAAACTTATATAAGGCATTGTCTTTCTTCTATCAATTTGAAAGACAATGCCTTATACTTTACTTAGGATAAGATATTGAAGTATCCAACTTTATAGGGGGTTTAAATATGAAATTAATCTTAGATTTTGATACTGGTATTGATGATGCAATGGCTATTGCACTTGCTTTGGGCGAAGAAGACGCAGAAGTAATCGGTATTACATCTGTATTTGGAAATGCTGAAGTCGACAAGTGTGTCCACAATGCCTCAGCAGTATTAAAATTATTAGACCGCGAAGACATCCCTGTTTTCCGTGGCGCTTCCCACAGGATTGGCG
>JAEZWY010000033.1 GCA_023442905.1 Bacillota bacterium
GTTGTAAACGACGAGCAAGAGCACCATCTTTTTCAATTTTTCTAAACTCATTTAAAGTCGTTGCCCCAACCAATTGTAGTTCACCACGAGCTAAAGCTGGTTTTAGGATATTACCAGCATCTAATGAGCCACCTTCTGTCGAACCAGCACCCACAATTTCATGGATTTCATCAATAAAGAGGATGATATTTTTATTTTCTTTTACTTCGGTCATTAATTGTTGCATTTTTTCTTCGAATTGGCCACGGATTCCAGTCCCTTGAACTAATGACGCAACATCTAGTTGAATGACCTCTTTATTACGTAACTTTTCAGGTACAGCATGTTCAACAATTTTCTGTGCCAAACCTTCTACTACTGCAGTTTTACCAACACCTGGTTCACCAATTAGAACAGGATTGTTCTTTGTACGACGGTTTAAAATTTCAATTACACGGATAATTTCATCATCACGACCAATAATAGGGTCGATGAGACCAGCTTTCGCTTGGTCAGTTAAATTAGTACCATAATTACCTAGAATTGAATTGTCATTATTGCCGCCATTACCAGCTTGAGTTTTGGCATTACTTTGACTATTGCCGGCAAAACCTGGTTGCTGCATCTGACGTAGTAAGTCATCAAAGCTGTAGCCTCCGAAAGGTTGATTGCTATTGTTGTTATTATTTATATTTTTAGCTTGATTTCCATGGGCTAACTGTGAGTAGCACGTTTGGCAGAGGTTTACCGCTTCACGTCGACCATTCACATTTGCGTATACGTGAATGACGGCGTCACGTTCGCCGCAGTTTTGACATAACATATAAACACTTCCTTTGTTTAAAGTTCTTTAAATAGCATTTAGATTTTTCACAGTATGAGTTCATAACTGCTTATACAACTATTATACTCTGACCAATTTTGACTTTCAACTAAAAGGCCTAAAGTAAAATTATTCCCTTACTATTCAAGTGAAAAACCTTGTGGAAACGCTATTTTTTTGGTAAATTATTAATGAAAGAGTTTTCTAATTATGGTATAGTCTATTTTGTGACATTTTACTTTGCAAATAGATAAGCTATAATTACTCTTGCCTATTTATAAGGTATTAATAAAACATTTTAAAGGAGATTTTTGATTATGCAAAAACAAGAATTTAACATTACAGCTGAAACAGGTATCCACGCACGTCCTGCAACTTTATTGGTGCAATCTGCAAGCAAATTCAACTCAGATATTAACTTAGAATACAAAGGTAAATCTGTTAACTTGAAATCTATCATGGGCGTAATGTCTTTAGGTGTAGGTCAAGGTTCTGATGTTGTGATCACTGCTGAAGGCGATGACGAAGAAGAAGCAATCCAAACAATTGCTGACACTATGAAAAACGAAGGGTTATCAGAATAATATGACAAAACTAACAGGAATCGCGGCTAGCGATGGCGTTGCCATCGCTAAAGCGTTCTTAGTTGAAGAACCTGATTTAAGTTTTGAAATTTCAAAATCTAACGATTCACAACAAGAAAAAGAACGCTTGGCAAAAGCTATAGCCGACTCAAAAGTAGAAATCGAAAAAATTAAAGCGGTTGCATCTAAATCTTTATCTGCAGAGGAAGCGCAAGTTTTTGATGCGCACTTAATGGTCCTTGAAGATCCAGAATTGCAACAAGCTTATACGCAAAAGATAGATGATGAAGCTTTGAACGCAGAATCTGCTGTTCGTCAAGCTGCTGACTTTTACATCGAAATCTTTAAAGGTATGGAAGACAACCCTTATATGCAAGAACGTGCAGCAGACATCAAAGATGTTACTGATCGTTTGGTAGCGCATTTATTAGGTGTTAAAATCCCTGACCTTTCAACGATTGATGAAGAAGTGGTTGTTGTTGCATATGACTTAACACCAAGTGATACAGCACAATTAAACCGCCAATTTGTTAAAGGTTTTGCGACTGATATCGGTGGTCGTACATCTCACTCTGCAATCATGTCTCGTTCTTTAGAGATTGCTGCAGTTGTTGGTACAGGTAATGTCTCTAAAGAAATCAACGATGGCGATATGATAATTGTTGATGGACTAAACGGAGATGTCATTGTAAACCCTGATGATGCAACAATCGCAGCTTATGAAAAAATTGCTGCTGACTTCTTAGCACGTAAAGCTGAATGGGAAAAACTTAAGGATGCTGAAACGTTAACTAAAGACGGTAAAAAATTCGAAATTGCTGCTAATATTGGTACACCAAAAGATTTAGAAGGTGTACATTCAAATGGTGCTGAAGCAATTGGTTTATACCGTACTGAATTCCTATACATGGACTCAGACGAAATGCCAACTGAAGATGAGCAATTCGAATCTTACAAAGTTGTATTGGAAGGTATGAATGGTCATCCAGTTGTTGTTCGTACAATGGACATTGGTGGGGACAAACATTTACCTTACTTACAATTACCAGAAGAAATGAATCCATTCTTGGGTTATCGTGCAATCCGTATCGGATTAAACCAACCAGAATTGTTACGAGTACAATTACGTGCTTTATTACGTGCTTCTGTGTATGGTTCATTACGCATCATGTTCCCAATGATTTCTAATTTACCAGAATTCCGCGCTGCGAAAGCAATTTATGAGGAAGAAAAAGCTAAATTAGAGGCTGAAGGTGTTGAAGTTGCGGATAATATCCAAGTGGGTATTATGATTGAAATCCCAGCGGCAGCAGTACTTGCTGATCAATTTGCTAAAGAAGTTGACTTCTTCTCAATTGGTACGAATGACTTAATCCAATACACGATGGCAGCTGACCGTATGAACGAACATGTTTCATACTTGTATCAACCATTTAACCCATCTGTATTACGTTTAATCAAGAATGTTATTGATGCGAGTCATAAAGAAGGTAAATGGACTGGTATGTGTGGTGAAGTTGCCGGAGAACCAATGGCAGCACCATTATTAGTTGGTATGGGCTTAGATGAATTCTCAATGTCTGCATCTTCTGTACTAAAAATCAGATCATTAATTTCTAAATTAGATTCAAATGAAATGGCTGAGTTAGCAAACAAAGTGGTTACTGAAGCAACTTCTTCAGATGAAGCTGAAGAATTAATTAAAGCAGCAGTACCTGAACTAGCTAATCTATAAGATTTAAAGCCAAATAGAAGAAACCTCACTGAGATCATTCATCTTGGTGAGGTTTCTTTTATTCTTTTCCTAGTCAAACTGTTGAATGACTTATAGTATTCTTTAGCATTTACTTAGACTCAGATGATTTTTAAATTGCCTTGTTTCTGTTATGATAGGGTATATGATAGGATTATTATAAAAAAAGGCATCTAAGGAGTGTTTAGATGAATATTGCGATCTTTACCGACACCTACTTTCCACAAGTAAGTGGGGTCGCTACATCAATTCAAACATTAAAAGAAACGTTTGAGGATAACGGACATCAAGTGTATATCTTTACTACATCAGATCCAAAAGCTGAAGATGAAAACCATGTTTTTCGCTATGAATCTGTTCCTTTTCTATTTTTTAAAGATAGACGGGTAGCAATTCCATCTTTTGCATCTATTCATCGTAAATGTAAAGAATTAGAGATTGATATTGTCCATACTCAAACAGAATTTTCTATGGGATTGATGGGGGTAAGTGTAGCGCGTTATATGCGGATTCCACTTGTGCATACTTACCATACATGGTATGAGAAATATCTACACTATATTTTAAATGGCAAGTTAATTTCTCGAAAAACAGTTGTTCACTTATCTAAACTATTTTGTGATCAAGCTGACTTAGTGATTTCACCTAGTGGGCAAATGAAAGAAGTACTACGTGACTACCAGATTCAAAAGCCTATCCATGTCTTAGCAACTGGTGTTAAATTACCTAAAGAAATTGATCAAAACCAACTAGCTACCTTTAGAGAACGTTGGGGGATAAAGGAAGATGAGTATTTACTATTATCTATCAACCGTATCGCTGAAGAAAAGAATTTAATAGCTATTATCAAGCAATTACCACAGGTGTTGGAGAGAATACCCAATGCTAAATTGATGTTAGCTGGTGATGGACCACAGCTAGACGAGTTAAAAGAACTGACAACGGAAATGGATTTGACAGATAAGATTCTTTTCCCAGGATTCGTATCGCACAATCAGGTGAATGTCTTATATCAAGCAGCAGATGTCTATGTGAACTTGTCTACGTCAGAAACCCAAGGCTTAACCTTTATAGAGGCTATCACAAACCATTTACCGGTTATCGCAATGAAAACACCTTATCTGGCAACACTTGAAGCTATCGCACCATTTGGACATTTGCTATCGGAAGTAACAGACTTCCCTAATGCAGTAACAGATATTGCACAAGCGCAAGAGGCTTATACAGAAGGATTGTCACCCTTGATCTATCATGTATCAGCGGATGCATTCTATGAAGATTTATATCATATCTATCAATATATGATTGAATTACAGTCCGAGAAACCGAGGAATCTAATTGGTCGTAGTGTATATCTTTCGTCTAGTTTTGCTGAATTGCACAAGCCCCTAAAATGGACCAGTAAGTATTTTCCATCCTTCTATATACGAAAAAAAGATGACTAGATATATTCTGGCATTTCCACACCGTTTTATAATGAAAAGGCTTAGTTGAAATAAATTTATTTCTTATGCAGTTAATGGTTTTTTATTCACTCAAAGAGTGTTAAAATGACAAAGATAAGAAGGCGAAAGGAGATTATTATGCAATCATCTCGATTAGAAGCAATTATTACTCGATTAAAAGCGATGCTTTCTGATGACTCAGAAATCGAAGTACGTCGTTTTGAAAAAGAGGGCGTTGAGAAGTGTATTGTACGCTTTAACAAAGAGTCTGAAAGCTTTGAATTAGAAGACTTAACAATCAACGAAACTTTCCAATTTGATGACATTGATTTAGTCGCAATGGAAATCTACGAGTTAATTCAATAATTAACTAATTATTTTGATTAAGGTAGGATAACCTACTAGAACAACCAATATGGCAGACATTCTGTGTCGTATAGAGGGTCGTGGCATCACGATCCTTTTTTTTATTTATGGAGTAGAGGGAGTTTAACATGTCAGATTCAATGAAATTAGCACGCGTAATAGATTTTTTTAAAGGTAACGATGACACAACAACTATTACACAAGAAGAAATAACAGAAGGGGTCGTCATTGATCACATTACCTTCGACTCACGTGCAGTCAAAGCGAATACCTTATTTGTTTGTAAAGGGATGAACTTCAAGGCGTCTTATCTAAATGATGCTATTGACCACGGTGCGGTTGCTTACCTATCCGAACAAGAATATGCAGTGGACATTCCAGGTATTGTTGTAGAAGATATCCGTCTTGCAATGGCTCAGTTAGCAAATTTCTTCTATCAATCTCCTTGGCAAGAAGTTGCAATTTCTGGTATTACAGGAACTAAAGGGAAAACGACAACAGCAGGATTTGTTAACCAGATATTGACTTTAGATAGTCAAGAAAAAGAGCAAGCACTACCAGGTTTTATTTCATCTACATTTAATTATGACGGACTAGAAAAGACGCCGTCGACTTTGACAACACCCGAAGCCATGGATTTGTATGAAATGTTGGCAACAATGCGAGACAATGATGTCACGCGCGCAACCATGGAAGTATCTAGCCAAGCGTTAAAATATCACCGAGTTGATGATGTACAAATGCGGGTAGTTGCTTTTCTAAATATTTCGCCAGACCATATTTCACCAGTTGAACATCCAACCTTTGCTGATTACTTCCAGTCAAAATTACGGATTTTTGAACATGGTAAAGTAGCAGTTATTAATGAAGATACTGATCACTTCGAGGATATTTTAAAAGCAGCCAAAGATGCTAAAAATATTGAGCGCATTGTAACTGTATCTCGTAAGAATCCAGCAGCAGACTATTTTGCTGATGAATTGACCTTTAATGATGCAGCACAGCACTTTATTATACGCAATCAGGGTGAAGCAATTCCTATGACATTAAATGTACTTGGTCACTTTAACATCAACAATGCATTAGTGGCAGCGGCCATTGCTAGAGAAAATAATGTGGAGTGGACAACTATTCAAAAGGCATTAGGACAAGCGAAAACAGATGGGCGAATGGAAATATACCGAAGTCAGGATAATCAATTGACCTTTGTTGTTGATTTTGCCCACAATAAAATTTCCTTTGAGGAGTTATTCTCATCTGTAAAAGAAATGGCGCCTGACAATGACCTTCGTATTGTATTTGGTTCAGCCGGGGGTAAAGCCGAAAATAGACGACCTGACATGGGACATGTAGCTGGTTTGAATACGAATGAGATTTATTTAACGAGTGATGATCCAAATTTTGAAGATGCTTATAAGATTATGGCTGAGATTGAAGAAGCAGTTTATGATGTGAATCCAGCTGCTAAAGTAAGAAGCAATTTAGACCGGACAGGATCAATTTATATGGCCTATAAAGATGCCATAGCATCAGGAAAACCAACGACTATTGTTGTTGCTGGGAAAGGGTCAGAAGATACAATCAAAATTAATGGACGAAATGAATTTTATGTACCGGATTTTGAATATGTTCAACAATTGATTGCTTTTTATGAATTTAAGGGTAGAATTTAATTATGAGAATATCATGAAATATACATGATAAAATACAATGAACCAATGAGGTGGCAAATTTGAAACAAATAAATATTGGATTACTAGGTCTAGGAACTGTCGGTGGCGGGGTAGCCAAAATCATGCACGATCATGCACAAAAAATGTCAGATACAGAGGGTATTAAGTATCAAGTAAGTAAAATTTTTGTCCGTGATATTGAAAAATCAAAAGCTAAGCATCCTGGATTACCAGAAGACATTCAATTGACAACTGATTTCAATGATGTCATCAATGACCCACATATCGATATTGTTGTAGAAGCAATGGGTGGAACAACATTCGCCGCAGATTGTATTGAATCTGCTTTGCGTGCTGGTAAGCATATCGTAACTGCTAATAAGGATTTAGTAGCCATTAAACGCGGGCAAGATTTGATTCAATATGCAGAAGATCATCAACTAGATTTCTTGTATGAAGCGGCGGTTGCCGGTGGTATACCAATCTTAAATAGTCTAAGAACGCCTTTAGCATCAGATAAATTGTTCTCTGTTTCAGGAATTGTCAACGGTACAACGAATTACATTTTGACAAAGATGGTAGAACAAGGTCGTGGTTTTGATGAGGTGCTAGCAGAAGCCCAAGCGTTAGGTTTAGCGGAAGCAGATCCATCTGGTGATGTAGATGGGTTAGATGCTGCCCGTAAAATTGTTATTTTAACAAAAATGGCTTTTGGGGTAACAGTCGACTTAGATACAATTCCGGTAAAAGGGATTCGTCATGTCACAGCCCAAGATATTCAAGTAGCCAGCTCGTTAGGATACGTCATCAAATTAATTGGTCGTGCGAACGTTGAAGATGGTACTGTATATGCGGAAGTAGCACCAACATTGGTCCCTAAAACTCACCCATTATCTACAGTGCGTAATGAAATGAACGCTGTTTTCACAGAGGGGGCAGCGACAGGTGAAATGATGTTCTATGGTCCTGGTGCTGGTGAATTGCCGACAGGTGCTATGGTAGTATCAGATATTATGGCGATTGGCCAACATATCAATACCGAAACAACTGGCGAACCTTTCGCTAATTATAGTCAAGAAGCAACTTGGAAAAAAGCAGAAGATATCGAATCTGTCGGTTTCTTCCACTTTGAAACAGAAGATAAGCAAGGGCAATTTATTAAGCTTGTACAAATTTTCGATGATGCCAAGGTAAGTTTAGACAAGGTATTCCAAGAACCAACTTCTGACGATAAGACCGCGAAAATTGTTGTTGTTACGCATGAAATGTCACAAGCTCAACTACAACAAATCAATCAAGCTACACAGGACAGTCCTGAATTAACTTTAATTTCTTACTACTCTGTATTGCCTGAAGCGAAGTAGGTGACCCCTTATGGTAGAAAAAATGCGCGTAAAAGTACCAGCAACCTCAGCCAATATGGGGCCAGGGTTTGATTCTATTGGGGTGGCGGTCAGCCTTTATCTAACAATTGATATTTTAGGACCTACTGATAAATGGCAAATAGACCATGAATTAGGTGACAATATTCCTAACGATGAAAGCAACATGGTTATTGAGACTATTCTACGTTTTGCACCAGATGCTCAACCTCATCATTTGAAAATGATGAGTGATATTCCAACTGCACGTGGATTAGGGTCATCATCTTCAGCTATTGTTGCAGGGATTGCCATTGCCGAAATACTAGCCAATGCTGATTGGTCAATGACGGATAAAATTAATATGGCAAATGAAATTGAGGGTCACCCAGATAATATTGCGCCAGCCTTAGCTGGGGGTCTTGTAGTATCAGTTGCTATGGATTTAACCCATGTATTATGGACAAAATCAGTATTAGAAGATGTACACTTTATTGCTACTGTCCCTAACCGTGAGTTGCTAACAAAAGAAGCAAGAGCTGTTTTACCCAAAGAATTGACCTTTGCTGATGCAGTGCGGGCGAATGGTATTGGAAATGTTTTCGTGAGCAAGCTACTAGAAGGGGATATTGAAGCAGTAGGCATCCTGATGGAAATGGATCAATTGCATGAACCATTCCGGGCACAACTTGTCCCTGAACTAAGGCAGATCCGTCAAACTTTACTGGGTGTTGATGGTGTTTACGGAACTTACCTATCGGGTGCAGGCCCAACAATTATGACGCTGGTTCAAGCTAGCGCTTCTGATCAGATTGTTGAAAGCATTCAGCAATTAAATCTTGATGCTGAAATAATGACACTTGACTTTGCCCAAGATGGGGTTATAGTAGAGGGTATGTGATTTTAGACGATTGATAATGTTACGAGCATGTCAGACTGATATGCTCGTAGCATTTTTTGTTGCTTTACTAAAAAAAATGACTTGATTATGCAAATCTATCGAGCGTTAAAATCCGCTTCAAAAAAGTGAGAGAAACAAAGACTTGCACACTTTTGGATAAGTGAATCAAGGGGCTGCTTATGGTATACTATTCATGAAAATAAGGGAGGCCGGCATGAAAAAAGATTATTTTACACCAACCTGGATGATAGAACGTATCTATCAATTAACACCTGACCAATTAGTTAAACACAATATTAAAGGTGTGATCACTGATCTGGATAATACTTTGATTGCATGGAATAACCCTGATGGTACACCAGAGTTACGTGCTTGGTTACAAAGTATGAAAGAAGCGGATATACCTGTCGTAATCTTATCTAATAACCGTCATGGTCGCGTGAAACGTGTTGCTGATCAATTAGGGGTACTCTTTACCTCAGATGCAAAAAAACCTTCGCGCAGAGGTTTTAAACGTGCGATTGAAATGCTAGGTGTGAGTCAGGATGAAGTAGTCATTGTTGGCGATCAACTTTTAACAGATGTCTTTGGCGGTAACCGACTAGGTATTCGCAGTATCTTGGTGATGCCTCTAGTTGAAACAGACTTGGTATGGACCCTATTAAATCGTAAAATTGAAAAATTCTTATTTAAGAGAATGGAAAAGAAACATCCTGATTTGAAGTGGAGGAATAATATTGTCTAACGAAGAAACATTGTACTGTGTTGGTTGTGGTGCTGAAATTCAGACGGACCAACCAGACAAACGCGGATATACACCGCAATCTGCCTATCAGAAAGGTATTGAATCAGGTTTATTATACTGTCAGCGATGCTTTAAATTGCGTCACTATAATACCTTGGAAAAGGTATCAACATCGGCTGATGAATTTTTAGCCATCTTGAATACCCTTAGTGAAAAAGATGCATTAATAGTCAATGTAATTGATATCTTTGACGTAGCAGGCTCTTTGATTAATGGTTTAAACCGTTTTGCTGGAAGTAACCCGATTTTAATGGTTGCCAATAAGATGGATGCTATACCAAAGGCAGTTAAACACAACCGGATTGAAAATTGGTTGCGTAAATACTTAAAAGATAACGGTGTTAAAGTAGATGACTTAATACTGACATCTGCTAAAAAACGTGCCAATATTGATGACCTGTTAGCTAAAATAGATGAAATGCGCGAGGGTCGCGATGTTTACGTGATTGGTATGGCAAATGTTGGGAAATCATCATTGATTAATCGTATTCTACAAGCAACAGGAATTGAAGCGGAAGTGATCACAACGAGTCAGTTTCCTGGGACAACCTTAGATTTAATCGATATTCCTTTTGATGATACTGAGGATAGTGAAGCTAGTTTAATTGATACACCAGGGATTATTAACCCAGGCCAAATGACCGCTATTTTAGAAGGAAAAGAATTGGTAGATGCGTTGCCAAATAAAGAAATCAAACCAGCAACTTTCCAATTAAATCCAGAACAAACCTTGTTCTTTGGCGGTTTAGCAAGATTAGACTTTATTGCAGGCGAACGCACATCATTTACCGTATATATGTCTAGCCAAATCAAAACACATCGCCGTAAATTAGCTGGTTCAGATGAGTTTTATCAAGAACATCTAGGTGGGATTTTACAACCACCATATCCAGAGAATGTAGATAATTTCCCAGAATTAATCCGAAAAGAATTTTCAATTAAAAAACCAACAGATATCGTATACCCGGGCTTAGGATGGGTGTCAGTGAGCGACCCTGTTCAAATTGCTGTCTATGTACCAAAAGGTATCGATATTATTACTAGAGAAAAATTAATTTAAGTTGCTGGAAAATGAGCAAAATGAAAGGAGACCACTATTTTGAATAATAAACAGAAGAAATTTTTACGCAAAGAAGCACATCATTTAAATCCTGTAGCAAATATCGGTAAAAATGGTTTATCAGAAGAGTTTATGGTGCAAATTGATGAAGTCTTAGAAAAACGAGAACTGATTAAAGTACACCTTTTACAAAATACCGATGAAGAAACTACTGAAGCTGCAACAGAAATCGCTGAAGCTGTAGATGCTTTTGTTGTACAAACAATCGGCCGAGTGATTACTTTATACCGACCTTCTCAAGAAGCGAAGTATCAAGAAATTTCAGCCCAAGTTAAAGCATTAGGTTAATTACAGGAGGCAAGTCGTGGCAAAGGTATCATTTCTAGATCAAGAGCATGTTCGTTTAATAAATGAACCAGAGACAGAATTAGCGTTTGAGGATAATCCGCATAAACGTATCGGTATCTTAGGTGGCACTTTTAATCCGATTCATAATGGTCACCTATTGATGGCTGAACAAGTCTATGACAAATTAAAGTTAGATGAAGTTTGGTTTATGCCTAATAAAAAACCACCGCATGCGGAAAGTAAAGAAACGCTTGCGGATGCTGACAGAGTGGATATGATTGCATTAGCTATTGAGGATAATCCGCATTTTCGACTTGAGGGTATTGAATTGGACAGGGTTGGAAAATCCTATACAGTAGATACAATGGAGATTTTAACGACCTTATACCCCACATATGAGTTCTATTTTATTATTGGTGCTGACATGATTGAAAACTTGCCTAAATGGCATAGAATAGATGACCTGATTAAAATGGTTCATTTTGTGGGCGTTGGGCGTGAGGGTTACCGAAATGAAACAGACTATCCATTGATATTTGTAGATGCTGAAGGAATGACTGTATCATCAACAAGAATTCGAAAAGCAGTTGCTGAACAAGCATCTATTCGCTATCTGACGCCAACACCTGTGGCAGCCTATATTCTAGAAAAGGGGTTATATCAACCGCATGAAAGCTAGAGAACTAAATCCAGATTTAATTAATATTACTCGAGTAGAGCTTGAAAAATTGTTACAAGCGCGCTTAACCAATAAACGATTTAACCATGTCCTCCGTGTAGAGCAAACAGCCATTGAACTAGCTGAATTATATCCAGAAGCCAGCGTGGATAAAGCTAGTATCGCAGCCTTATTGCATGATTATGCAAAAGATGATAGCCAAAGCCACTTACTGACTTTTAAAGACTATCCAGGTTATGATTCGGAATGGATAAATTATGGGTCTGCCATTTGGCATGGTCCATTAGCAGCTATGATCGCTGATACGCAATTTAATGTCAAAGATGAAGACATTTTAAAGGCTGTTTGGGTTCACACCATTGGTGGTTATGAGATGACCTTAGACCAAAAAATCCTATTTATTGCCGATTATATTGAACCAGGTCGAGATTTTAAAGGCGTAGAAAAGGCACGTAAATTAGCCAAAACTGACTTAGATGCAGCTGTAGATTTTAAAATCAGACAATCTATTACGCATCTAGTGGAATCAGGACGACAAGTATATCCGGAAACCATCTTAATCTATAATGATTGGGTGAAAAATTATCATCGTAAAGAGAAATAAAGGAGATTTTATGACTAAAAAAAGTGAAGTATTATTAGAAGCCATCGTTAGAGGCGCAGATGACCGATTAGCTACAGACATCGTAGCATTAGATGTTGCTAATGTAACTCCAATGGCAGATTACTTTGTCATTATGTCAGGTCGTAATGACCGTCAAGTAAAAGCGATTGTGGACGCAGTAGAAGAAGCAATTGAAGAAGTTGGTTTTAAAGTCAAAGGTATCGAAGGAAAAGACGGTAATCGTTGGATTTTAATCGATGCATTCGACGTGATTATTCATGTATTTACTAGTGAAGAACGTGGCTTCTATAACTTAGAAAAAATGTGGTCAGAAGCACCGTTAGTAAATGTTGAAGAATGGATTAGCTAGGCCGCATTATGACAGATAATCAACAACAATATGACGTATTCGCTGATGTCTACGAAATCTTGTTTGATGACAGTCTATACTTATCTTGGTTTACCTATGCTACAGAGACGATGAAAGCTTTTGACAAGTATCTAGAAGGTCAAGATTATTGGTTAGATTTAGGTGCTGGAGGTGGCCAGTTTGCCATCCTTATGGCTCAAGCGGGCTATCCGATTAAAGGATTAGACCTATCAGAGAAGATGGTTAATGCAGCTAGAAATAACGCCAAAGAAGCAAAATTAGACTTAACATTCTGGCAAGATGATATGACAAGCTTTGAATTAGAAGACCAGGCAACAGTCATTTCTTGCTTCTGTGACACTTTTAATTATCTACAAGATGCCGAGGCTGTTAAAGCAACCTTTACACACATCTATCAACAGTTACAAGATGGTGGCATATTTATGTTTGATGTCCACTCCGTTTATCAAATGAATGAAATTTAT
>JAEZWY010000174.1 GCA_023442905.1 Bacillota bacterium
GAAGATAGTAGCCCACGGCTACAATAATCACATCCTGCTGAAATTGCTTTCCTTTAAAATGATTCATCGTCATTCCTCCTGCTATCTTTTTCTATTATTCTACCTTATTTGATAGTAGATTTAAAACCTTGCAACAGAACCAGTATATTGATGCATTATTTATATCGGAAGAGTTAGGATATGAGAAACCTGACAAAAAATTCTTTCAGACAATATTCGATACTATGAATATTACAAATCGGGAATCTTGTTTGATGATTGGTGATAGTATAAGTTCAGATATTCTAGGAGCCAATAATGCGCAAATAGATAGTGTCCTTTACAGTATTAATAAAGATATTGAAAACTGTCCTGCAACTTACACTGTAAACAAACTTATGGATATCTATTCCTTATTAGAGGAATAGAAGCTGTATAACTATATGCAATTACGTTATAAGTTAGTCTATTATAAATAATTAGACCTAATTTTATTGACGCTCCCTACAATGCTATCTAAGCTCATAAAAGACTTTTAGCAGGGAATGTGATATTATAATTTTTTAATAGAGGTATCATTATTAACCTAAAGGAGGTAGTCATGAAATTTTATTTGCTCATGATAGCAATTTTTACATTAACAGCTTGTTCCTCAAATAAAGATAGTAATAGTATATCACTATCTGAAGAGGCTAACACAACTCAACAAAAACATTCTGAGTATTACGAATCTGCCACCGACTCTGAAATACAAACAGCAGATACTCCTACTGATTACTCCGAATATTTAGAGTTATCTTCTCAAGATATCTTTCAACCAGAAGATTATACTGGTCATGTCATTACGGATAATCCGGGAACACGTGTCTTTATATTCAGTCAGGATGGCACACAAACTTACAAAGTGATTTTCGTTAAGAATGAGCAACGATTAAAAGTGATAGATTTGATTAACAACGAATTGATAATGGATAATTCTATAAACTAATAGTGTTGGATAACCAATTGTATATCTTCTCAAATTTATTCTAGTTTCCTTAATGCCCTTTCGAGAACATCTAAAATGAGCAGCAAAAAATACGTTTCAAAAAGGAGTAGTCCTTTTTGAAACGTATTTTTATTATCTTTAAAGAATTAAGAGAGCAGTTTAATTCGCTCCTTAAATAAAGAATTTTGAGGCATAATAGCGTCGGCTCTCCTTAACACCTCCAAAGCCTCATCTGTCATCCCTAGACTTCTTAAACTATTTGCTTTATGGAACATATAATCAACGCGATGAGGAGCTTCCGCTAATAAATGATTGATTATTTCGATTGCTTCCTCATGTCGTCCTAATTTCCTCAATAAGTTGGTTTTGTGATAATAAAAGAATCTATTTCCCGAAAGTCTTTCTCCCTCCTCTAAGTAGGATAATGCATTCTCAGGTCTGTTCTCCTTAACTTCCAAATTAGCTAGATAAAAAGCAAACTGTTCCTCACACTTTAGACCCTCTGAGTAATAAAAATGACTGGCAGTATAGTCTTTAATCATTTCAAATGTGTAGCCCAAGAAAAACAACTTTTGAGGATCATTCGATAATGGAGCGATTTGTCTTAGTGCATCAAAATACTTCTCTTCCCGCAATAAATCGCGCACTTCTGTGTAATCATCCGAATAGCTCCCCTCTAAAATAGCCAACACCTCAGGCTGGTGAAACTTATCTGCATAGACCCATGCATTGTTTCCTGAAAAATCTGTTATCTTAACATCAGCTTGTGCCAGTATCAAATCAAGAATGATTTCCTGGTATAAAAAACCACCATTTCCCAGAACTACGGCTTCCAAAAGAGCAGTCCAACCAAGGCGATTCACATGATTAACTGGCACGCCCGCACAAATAGAAGCTTGTACTATCTTTAAAAAACCTTTCTCGCTAGCCGGTAACAATGCAGTGCCGCCAAACTGGTTCGTTTGGTTTACTTGTGGCTGATAAGTGAGCAATAACTGAAATATATCTGAAAAACCGTTGGCTGCTGCCGCAATAAAGGGAGATAGTTGATCATTATTTTTTTGATTAGGACTAAATCCAGCGTGTAAGCACGCCTCAGTTAGCAGTAGATTATTTCTTTGCACTGCGTGCATGAGAGGACTTTGACCGTGTTTATCCACACTCTCCCGCGGCTCCTTTTTCAATAATAGTAGTGCCTCCTGTATATCATTATTACTTATGGCACTAAAAATATCTGAAATACCTGTCATGTTACTCCTTCTTTCTAATCGGTAGAAGACTTATCGATTGTAAATTTTACCTTTGTTTATAAGGGTTCTTTCCTGCGCCTGTGGAGCTCTAGCAACTGCTTCAGCGCTACAAGAAGCATTCAGCAAAACAAAACTCGCTTCATCTCCGACTTTGGGCCATTGATAGGTTGCGTTCTGATCAAGAGGTGTCATACCTTGCGTAATATATGCAAGACTTTCGCGTAGTTTTCTTTCAGTGGTTTTGCCCGTGTAATCACAAAATTCTGTTACCCTTTCTAGTATATCTCCCGATACGTTGGGACTCCACGAATCGTAAAAGCCATCACAACCCATGCCCACAAAGACACCTGCTTCTGTAAGAATATCAATTGGTATCAAGTTTCTCTGTAGGTTGATAGGTACCGTTGTCATGATTTGAACGTCATGTTCCTTCAAACATTTTGCAAATGCACGTTGCCTATTTTCACCTATGCCACTTAATCCAAATGCATGACTAAAACTCGTTCTTCCCTTATATCCTTCCTGCTCTACCATTCTCAACCAATGGTCCATTGTATAATACCCGAGATGTCCCGAATCATGCAGATGGAAATCTACATCGCTGTTATATTCTTTCGCAATAGCCATCGTTAGCTGTAAAGATGCTTCGATATCTTTATCAATCCCACCTGGGTCCAGCGCACCGAGCATGGTGGCTCCTGATTGTAAAGCTTGACGTAATAAATCAGGAACTTCCGGGTGTCTTAGCAGGCCATGTTGAGGAAAAGCAACAATCTCATAAGTTAAGTAATCTTGGTATTTATCTAAGGCTTTTTTGACCGCCTTCAAATTCTCCAATCGAATAAACGGATCGATATTTACATGCGTCCGAATATGGTTTACACCATTTTTCAGATGTCTTTCAATCATCATCTGTGCCCGTTGCTCCGTTGTTTTCGCTAACTCAGTTAATTCTGTTACTTCCATTTCTAAGCGGTGTTCCAAGCTTTTGGAAGGTCGACTTGCTTTCCATTCTAAAGATAGATAAGTTTTATCAAGATGATTATGTAAATCTTTAAATGCAGGGAGAGCTAATTTTTGCTTCGCGTTAAAGCCACTGCAATCAGGTTTTCTATCTGAAGCATCTATAATTTCTGTAATTTCCCCTTCATCACTCACTTTTAAATGAAAGAGACCCGTTTCTGTCTGTACCCTTCCAAAAGAATCTACAACTTCGCCTGTTTCCAGTCGAACATTCCATAACCATTTCATCCGCGATAAGCTCCTTTCAACTTAATATCAGCTTGGTGAATAATTCTTCCATTTGAAATGACAATAGAGATAGGACACTGGCGTGCAATAAGATGTGCTGAACTAACCGCATCCACCAAGATAGCATTGGCCACATCACCTACTCTAGGCCAAAGTTGCTCGCCTTTTTTACTAAGAGGGGTTATCCCACCACTAGCAATTTTTAAAACCTGCCCTATCCGCCTTTCGTCTCCCCAGCTAAACCTTCTGACAACTTGATTTAATTTCTGTATAGTGTCCCCTGTACCAAATGGAGACCAATGATCGATTAAGCTATCATGCCCTAGTTCAACTTGAACTCCTTTCCTAACAAGGTAGTCTATTGGTAATGTAATCGGGCTATCCCCCATCGCAACGGTAGTAGTAAGCGTCACTTTATTTTTTGCCATTCGCTCAACTAATTCATCACGATCAGTCCCTTGAATGCCTGCTATAGCAAACGCATGACTGATTGTTACGGGTGCTTGATATTGCCGTGCCTCCATTGCATCCATAATACGATGTATTTCAAAGGCCCCCAACGTATCCGAATCATGAAGATGAATATCAATACCTACGCCATATTTTTCTGCCAGTTCAAACGTCTTCTTTATGACCCCACTGATATCATGATCCATCGTAGCAGGATCCACTCCACCAATATGAGTCACTCCCATTGCGAGCGCTTCTTCTATGACTGTAAGGAAGGCCTCTCCATTTCGTAACAACCCGTGTTGAGGGAACGCTACGATTTCATAGGTAATTTGGTCTTTATATTGTTGCAGTACTTCTTTTATTAAAGCAATATGCTTCGTTTTTATATGAGGATCTACATTTATATGCGTGCGAATATGTGTATGACCATTGGCGATATAATGTTGAATCATATAATGTGCCCGATCAGCCGCAGTTGTCAACTGGGCAGGTAGCAGAGCGGATTCTTCTTCTAAACGGGTAAATATCCCTTTTGATGCTTGGACCGGCGCATGCCAATCGCCGCCAAAATACGTTTTATCCAAATGTACATGCATTTCCCTTAATGAAGGTAGTATTAGCTGACCGTTAGCATTGATAGTATTGATTCCAGTCGGGTCTATCTGTTCAGATATATGTGAGAAACAGCCTTTCTCAATCAGAATATCTTTTATTTCTGTTTTAGTAGCTGTAGGAAACTTATCCTCGTAATGATACCCTGTTTCCAGTCTTACATTTTGAATTAATAGTTTCATTAGAACACTCCCTCTTTATTTTCAAATTAATCAACTATTCATTGAATAATCCATTCAAAACATCCTATTTACAATACTTCTTACATTGGTTTTAGACACACCTTTTATTTCATGATCACTATTATCTCCGAGTGGCATAATAACCTTCAATTTTACCAAAGAATATTTTGATTGAATAAGGTATACTTACCATAATACACTATAGGGAGGGTAATTTATGCGTACAAACAAATACTCATTTATAAAAAAAGTGGAAGCAATGATCACTCCTAAAGATATTGCAACCCTTCAGTTACTAGCTCCACTGAATAAATTTATCCCTAAATTATTACAAAATAATATGCTCCGTAATGCTTAAAAAGAAAAGCCCTACATGGGATTTTGTAGTAGAATCTTATAGCATTTTCTTATGTTATGAATTGATTGATTTAGATCGCGCAAGGCAATTAATACCCGACGGATTTGAACTTATAAAAACAAAGATTTTTTCTGACGATACACCTAAATTCTATGCTATTTTAGGCTCTTTTAATGTTCACACAAGTGCCTTCGCAGGTACTCGCTTAGAAGTGAATATCATCGCTCGTAACAAAAGAAATAATTTATTGAGTTGGGTGATTATTGACTACGATACGAATACGTTGAGTCATGATGTTTCTAAAGGTGTCATCGATTCTACTACGGAATACGCATTACTGACAACTAACTATGATGGGACTATTATTGTGGATTTTAATAATAGACAAAAAACAGAGCGTTGATATTTGAAGCCGAAACCAATGAGGCAGAAACTAAAATATTGGATAAAAAATTATGGTTAGAAGGAAATCTACCTGTTGGCTATAGAAGAGAACTATCAGAGAATTCAGATGCCGTATTTTCGTTAAAATTTGATCCAAAAGAAGTTGAAAAAGGCCGTAGAATTCCAATAAAAAATATACATATTGATCAAAATACCTGGTTAAAGGGGCTAATTAAATCTATTCCGGATGAGGTAATTTATTTTCCTTATGCTCAGCATTACCTTTCGGATAGTCCAGGACATTATAGTCAAATTGAAAGCCCCGAAGACATGATAAACCACTATCAAAAGCTAGACCTGGATACTATTCCTGATTACTCATCATCCTCACTTAGAAAGTTACTAAAAACAGGCATTATCGTTCATACTATTATTGTCACGTTATTAATTATATTATTTTTATATCAATACTTTTAATAGCAATACTCTTTTTGACAGACCAAAAAAGAACGGAGGGTTTTTTTGAAAAAATTAATTTTATCTTTACTTATGGTTTCTTTCTTGAGTGGGTGTAATGCAAAAAATTCACAGGCAGACGATAATGATTTAACAAGCGATGGAGTGAGTATGGAAAACGAAAGCTCGGAAACAACTATACTTTATTCCGGAACTGTAATCGACAGTGGGGTAACAAACGAAAAGGGGCTTTTTGTCTCCAACTTAAAACCCGAAGACGAAACAAAAGCCGCTAGTTTTGATGAAGTCATCTTATTGACGGAGGATGTTAACTTGATTGACCAAGAGACTGGAGATGCAATAGTGCTCTCAGATATAAAAGAAGGTGACACAGTTAGTGTTACTTTAATTGAACATGCGCCGACTACAATGTCTATCCCACCTCAAATTCCAGGTATGGGAATTGTGAAGATAGAGAGAGTTAGCGAAAAGTAAAGGAAAAGTATGAATAAAAATCTTATCTCAAAGAGAAGGATTTTAATTATAATTTAAAAAGGAACGATTTCTCTCACACTATAGGGAAGAGCGTTCCTTTTTGCTTATCTAAAAACTATATAAAAAAGTTCACTAGTGTTGCATTAAAATGACGCAATCTAATTTATCGCAAAACACAAAAAATCCTTTACAATGGTTGGTAAGATGACTTATCCAAGACCACTATAAAGGACCAATACTATGGATAAGCGTATACGAAAAACTTCATTTTGTAAATGGATTGAACCTGCTTCGTTCAAATATTTGCTTGCAGACTTACAGAGGCAGATTGCGCAAGCAAATGCCTATGTTAAAAAGTTCGATTTCCATTCCTTTCTCAAGCTGATGTTCCTTGCCGTTTCCTCCCAGAAAAAAGTCTGCGTGATATTGAAGCGGGGCTTCTCAACCCCCATCTCCAATCGGAGTTGAGTTTCGAGTCCTTGAGCCACACACAGATTTCGCGGACGCTTCGTGGGTATGATGCGGCCATAATGGAGAACCTGTTTTCCTACCTGCTTTCCCTGATTCATCTGGAAGAAAAAGGAATGGATCAGTCAAAGGCGTACATCGTTGATTTGACCACTTTTTCGCTCAACAAAATGCGCTACCCTTGGGCAGAGTTTCGGACGACCAAGTCAGGGATAAAGCTCCATCTCCGGCTGGCATTATTGAAGCCGGGAGACGTTTACCCGGACAAAGTAACGGTGACGAATGCCAGCGTTCACGACGTGAACCAACTGGAGATACTGATCGACCAAAAGCTGGCGACCTACATTTTTGACCGTGGGTACCTGGATTTTGAACTGTTCGATCGCCTCGCCAACGATGGTTTTTTCTTCGTCTCCCGGATCAAGAAGAACACTATCGTTCACGTCATGAACCACTATGAGGTTGCGGAGAAAAGCCTCGTTGACAGCGACCAAATGGTCGTTTTGGGCGGGAGTAACGCTTACCTCACGAATCCTTACCGACTGGTGGAAGTGGACGATACCCAAGGAAGTCCCTTGCGGCTAATCACCAACCGCTTCGACTTGTCGTCTGAAGAGATCCGCCAGATGTATCGCTCCCGCTGGGAGATTGAGCTGTTTTTCAAGCACTTAAAACAGCAGACGACGGTCAAAAAGTTTTATAGCCGGGACGAAAACGGTCTGATTAATCAGCTCTATATCGCCTTGATTGTACAACTTCTGACCTATCTGGTCAGGCTGCATGCAAAATCGCCACTGATCAGCTTGACGGTGGTGAGGTATCTGCTCGCTTCTCTGTGAGAAGAAGCGTCGGTTTGGATTATCTATATACGCGGGAAGCCGTAATAAAAGTAGAAGTGGGAATGGGAAAAGGAATATAAATGTAAAATAGTTGCAGAAAAATATATTTATTGAAATCTAGAAAGAGTCATCTTTTGCGCGAGCATGGTCTTTTTTTGCTTTTTTCAGCGTACAACAAATACTGATTTGCTTTTTATAGTTTATGCAACACTAGTGATCTACATTAAAAGAAAAATATTTACTCACAGTTGATATTATTTTTATGCCACATAAACTTGGATTGACTGTTGTTGCTGAGGGTGTAGAGAATGAAGAACAAAGAAAGAGAGCGCTTAATATGTTGTGGGAAATTCTACACAACATATTAAGCGCTCTTAGATATTCCAGGTATTTTCGATAGTCAAATTCAAGAATGAGCGAATAAATTAAACACGCGACCACGGAAATGTCTAAACTGGAAAACCCCTTATGAAGTATTTTTTAATGAATCGTTGCACTTAATCTGACAATTGAAGATACATTTATTTCGACTTTATATCTATTTCCATTTCGCTTCTGCTGTCGGTTCATAAGCAGCCATTTTCTCTAACAAGACTTCCGGATTGCTTTCAACCAACAACATATCTCGGTATTGTTGATGCATAAACCCATGGTCGACTTGGAAATCCAAAAAATCTAACAAGCCGTCATAGTAGTTATTCACATTCAAAATCCCGATTGGTTTGTCGTGGTAGCCAACCTGCTTCCAGGAGATCACTTCAAACAACTCTTCCATGGTCCCTGGGCCACCCGGCAAGGCAATAAACCCGTCAGACAAATCAATCATCTGCGCCTTCCGTTCGTGCATCCCTTGGACAACAAACAATTTAGTCAGGTCAGGATGTTGAATATTGTTATCCGCCAACTTCTGTGGAACAACCCCCATCACATCGCCGCCAAAAGCCAAAGCCCCGTTCGCTACAGCAGCCATACAGCCCACATTTGACCCACCATAAACCAAAGTTCGCCCAGATTTAGCAATCAACTCGCCGACCTTTGTCGCCATCTCTTCATAAACTGGGTCATCTCCAGTAGCCGACCCCAAATATACTGCAACACTTTCAAGTTCCATGCACAACACCCCTTCTTTCCCAATATTTTAGCCAAACCATCAGCATCTGACAAGTACCCCCCTAGAAAAGGGCGAAACGCATCTTGCTGGCATTCTCTATCAAGGATCCACATTGACCCACCCCACGCGTCCTGTCATAATATAAATAAAAGAGGTGATTATATGACAACAACATTAAATAAAATCGCATACGAAAAATTACAAGACCAAGTAGTGGTGGATATCCGTGACAATACAACCTTCCGCCAAGGTCACTTGCCGAATAGTTTGAACGTCACAGCCAATCAAAAAGACAAATACTGGGATGGCTTGGTCAAAAACAAAGAAAACATTGTCATCCTTACAGATAAGGAAGAATCGCTCGCTGACTTTGAAGACCTAGATGCAAACGCTTATATTCTTTTTGAAGATATCCCGCAAGAAGTACTGGTTACAAGTGCAGAAATCACAGCGGCAGATTTCTTACAATTATCTGATGACAATGACTATATTTTATTAGACTTACGTCACCCAGATGAAATTACCCGCCCAGCACCAGAGAAAAACTTGGGCAATATCCCACTAGAAAAGCTAGCCGATAACTTAGAAAGAATTGATAGCGACAAAGATATTTACCTACTCTGTGGATCAGGCGGCCGCGCCACAGCAGGCGACGCCTACTTAACATCACATGGCTACAACAAAACACATGTCATCGAAGGTGGCATCAAAGAAGTCATTCAAGCTCAAGGGGAATAATTGTTTTAGCTGTATTTTATTTTAGTTTGCTATGTTGCTTTACTGAGGAGAATCTCCACTAATATTGCCAAAAAGATAGTGATTGCCAAGTCAGCGATCACTATTTTTTCATTTGCGTGATTGTTTTTCTGAAATTTGAATGATTTTTTTCCGTGTTTTTTATCCATTAGTGTATAATGGATATATATTATATGTTATAGGGATGAATAGGACATGTTGAAAAGATTACCCGTTCTATTATTAAC
>JAEZWY010000067.1 GCA_023442905.1 Bacillota bacterium
GGGCTTCGTTTCCATCCTACAGTTAACCAAAGTATCCTAAAATTCCTAGGTTTTGAACAAATCTTTAAAAACTCACTTACCGGCCAACCAATTGGTGGTGGTAAAGGTGGATCTGACTTTGATCCAAAAGGTAAGTCAGACAATGAAATTATGCGATTCTGTCAAAGCTTTATGACGGAATTACAAAAATATATTGGCCCAGATCAAGATGTACCTGCAGGTGATATCGGTGTTGGTGGACGAGAAATTGGCTTCTTATTCGGTCAATACAAAAAATTACGTGGCTTTGAGAATGGTGTTTTAACCGGTAAACCATTATTATACGGTGGTTCACTAGCACGTACGGAAGCTACTGGATATGGTGCTGTATACTTCTTAAATGAAATGTTAAAAGCTAAGAATGAAACGATTGAAGGTAAGCGAGCAATTATCTCCGGTGCTGGTAATGTAGCCATTTATGCTGCTGAGAAATTGCAAGAATTAGGTGGTATCGCAATTTCAGTATCAGACTCAACTGGATATATCATTGATGAAACTGGTATTGATGTAGCTCTTTTACGCGACGTAAAAGAAGTGCGTCGTGAACGTTTAACTGCTTATGCAGAAGCAAAATCTACGGCAAGTTACTTTGAGGGATCTGTTTGGGATCATGAAATTGCAGCTGATGTAGCTATCCCAGCAGCAACACAAAATGAAGTGAAAAAACCTCAAGCTGATCAGTTAATCAAGAATGGTGTTCAATATATTTCTGAGGGGGCTAATATGCCTTTAGATGCGCCAGCAACAGAAACACTATTAGCCAGTGATGTTTACGTTGGACCTGCAAAAGCAGCCAATGCTGGAGGTGTGGCAGTTTCAGCATTAGAAATGGCACAAAATAGCCAACGTCAAAGTTGGACATTTGAAGAAGTTGATGGCATGTTACAAGACATCATGAAAAATATCTTTAGTGAATCAAAAGAAGCTGCAAGTACATACGGTAAAGAAGACAACTTAATTGCCGGTGCAAATATTGCTGGTTTCAAAAAAGTAGCAGATGCGATGATTTCTCAAGGTTTGGTGTAATCAAATATATATAAAGCTTATTATGCGAAGGAAGAGGTTGGATGTGATATCCAGCCTTTTTTTGTTTAGGTTGAATTTGTGAACGGTAGGTATTTCTCTTAGTAGGTGTTAAAATGGATGAAAAGGAGTGGTGATCATGCCGCAAGAAAAGATGTCTTTAAATTTATTCACAATAAAACATCTGATACCAGTACGTGCATCTGATGCTTATAAAAATCTTTTTGGACATGTATTGATCATTGCTGGAAATAAGTCGATGGGTGGCGCTGCCCAAATGGCCGGGTTGGCTGTTGTCAATTCCGGTGCAGGATTAACCAGTATTGCAACGGATAAAGTGAACCTACCGGCTATTCATTCCGTTTTACCAGAAGCAATGATTATTGATTGGACGGATGAGTCTGCTATTGAAAACGTGATAGACAAGGCTGATGTTATACTGATAGGTCCAGGTTTTGGCATAGACAATAAGGGTCTATGGTTAGGCTTAAAGCGCCACTTGAAGCAATCACAAAGACAGCTGAAAATTATACTTGATGCAGATGCCCTAAATCTATTGGCGCATGATTTGAAATATAAAACCACCATACATGAAATAATATCGCCTAATAATCATCATAAAATCATTTTAACGCCGCATGCGGGCGAATGGCGACGTTTGACTGATGGGAAAATAGCCAATAATGACCAAACTCGTGTTCAAGCATGGGTAGACCAGCAAGATGTTAGCCTTGTTTTAAAAGGTGCACCAACAGAAATCTATTTCCCTAATCAAAACATTATATGGCGAAATACTGCGGGTAATCCGGGGATGGCGATTGGTGGTATGGGGGATACTCTTGCTGGTATGATTGCAGGATTGGTTGGGCAGGTCACTGAAAGCCACGACGCCATTAAACTTGCAGTATTTTTACACTCATATATTGGTGATAAGCTTTATGAGGATCAGTATATCGTTTTACCTAGTAGATTAAGTGCGGAAATTCCCCGCATAATGAAAGAAATTATAAAAACAAAATAGAAGGTGTGAAATTATGGTAAGTAAAAAGGCTCGGTATACCAACCCTTCAGCTGGTATTCTAATTCTAACGCGAGTGCAAGATGGGCAAAAGCAAGTGCTTTTACAACATAGAGGACAAACAGAAATGCTCCCAAATGTGTGGGATTGTATTTCTGGGCATGTAGAAGAACAAGAAACGGTTAGACAAGCAATGGTAAGAGAGGTGAATGAAGAATTAGCTATTATCGTAAAAGTGGAAGATATTGAATTTGTGGGAATGACGCATCTTCGCTTAGATGATGAAACGACTTACTATAATATCTTTTTGACTACCGACAAATTTGTGGGCACGCCCAAAATAATGGAAAAAGACAAGCATGATGATTTAAAATGGGTGAATTTGGATGCTTTACCTGCGATGGCGCATGAAATGGTAAAAAATAGGTACCAGGCTATCCAACATTTAGAACAACCACCATTTTACTCAGAAGAAGGATTCGAGTAAAGATTTCAGTATAGAAATGATATGAAAGAGACCATCATTTTAGATGTTCTCTTTTTTATTGATAGAAAATGATTGATTCTGAATGTTTTTGCGTGTATAATGGTTGTGGTATTGAGTAAGCGTTTGCATTTATTTACAAAATATTTTCGTGAAAGGAGTTAAAAACTAGTGTTATTAGAAGAACGTAAAACGATCATCTTAGACTACTTAAATCAGCATCATATGGTTGATTTGCAAACTCTTGTAGCAATGACAAATGCTAGTGAGTCAACTTTGCGTCGCGACTTAGATAGCATGGAAGATGAAGGGGTTTTGGTTCGAGTACATGGTGGTGCTAAACTGAAAAGAAGTGCGAATCCCGTAATTGGTGATGAACCACGATTTAGTGATAAGGTGCTCGATAACGCAAATGAGAAAAGACTGATTGCTCAGTATGCTGTAGGCCTAATTCAAAAAGGTGAAACCATTTATCTAGATGCTGGTACAACCTCTATACTAATGCTTGATTTTATCACCCCCGAAATGCAATTGAATATTGTCACCAATGGTGTTGATCAAGCGATTGTCGCAGCAGGAAAAGGACTAAATATTCAATTATTGGGTGGCACTTTACGTGCCAATACACAAGCAATTGTAGGTCATAGTGCACACAAACAATTAAGTAAGTATCATTTTCATCATGTTTTTTTAGGGATGAATGGTATAGATTTGCATGATGGTCTCACAACAACAGATGAGGCAGAAGCTTTTTTGAAAGAGCAAGCTAGCAGTCAAAGTATAGATGTACATGTGTTGATGGATCAGAGTAAGTTTGAAAAAACTTATCCGATTACGGTCAATCTAGATTGTAATTTCCAAATTATCACGAATATCTTTAAAGATAGAGATGCAAAGGAAGATTTTACTCAAGTATATAAAATAAAGGAGGTAAACAATTGATTTATACACTAACGTTAAATCCCTCAATCGATTACTTAATGTACATTGATGAGATCCAAGCAGGGAAGACGAATAGATCAACGCGTGAACAGATGTTACCAGGTGGGAAAGGGATTAATGTATCCCGAATCCTAAACCAATTTGAAGTACCCAATATTGCCTTAGGTTTTGTAGGTGGTTTCTCAGGGGACTTTATACGCGAATGGTTGGAAAAAGAAGGGTCATCTACTCAATTTATCGAAATTTCTAGTCCAACACGTATCAATGTGAAGACAAAAGGAACAAGTGAAACAGAAATTAACGGTGCCGGCCCTGTCATTGATGAAGAGGCGATTAAACAATTGCGCCAACAAATTCAAATGATGACTTCAGAAGACTTGATAGTCCTTTCAGGTAGTAAAGCACAAGGGTTACCGGAAGATTTCTACTTAAGCTTAATTAGCTTATTGAAAGAACGTGGTATTCCATTCATCTTTGACACAGCAAGTCAAGAATTAATTGAAGCATTACCAATGGCACCACTTTTAGTCAAACCAAACCAGGATGAGTTAGGTGACTTATTCGGTGTTGAAATCAATTCTTTAGATGATGTTATTTTGTACGGTAAGAAGTTACAAGAAATGGGTGCAGAAAATGTCATCGTATCTTTAGGTGGAGATGGCGCATTGTTTATTGACAAAGAGCGTATTGTTAAGGCTGATGCACCTCAAGGTAAAGTCATCAATACAGTTGGGTCTGGTGACTCAATGATTGCCGGATTTGTTG
>JAEZWY010000102.1 GCA_023442905.1 Bacillota bacterium
TGCTTGAACAAGCTGAGACATTTAGCGAATCTGTCCACTATCCATTCTTCATTGAAATTTTGAGTGCTTGGGATGCAGGTGACTTTTCTAACGCCGTCTATGCCCATAACTATGTGTGGAATGCGCAAGATGGTAATATCGGAGAAGCATATGGCTTATTTGATGAAAGTCAGGAAGCTGAGTTTGTTCAAGCAAACTTTAGAGATATAGCGTATTAATTATGTTGAAAGCCTATGTTGACAGAAATGTGGCATAGGCTTTTATCATGCAATCAGTTAACTTACTCAAGTCGATTTATTTTACATATTCTACAAATTCTTTATGATTTAAAGCAGAAGATGATATTAAACAGCTAGAAGGAGCTATAAGTATGACAAACAAATTAACAGACAAAGTAACCCTACGTCACGGGGCCGTTTTAAATAACCGGGTAGCCATGTCACCCATGCAATCCCAATCTGGTAAACGCAACGGATTTGTGAGCGACGATACCTTGAAATACTACGGTGCCCGGTCACAAGTAGGAGGCTTAATCGTCACTGAATTTCATTATGTGAGTGAAAATGGTGGGCCAGCTTACCATCCAGGGTATCCTGAACAATTAGCCGCTTATTCTGATGCGCACCTGGACGGTTTAACTAAATTAGCCACTACTATGAAAAAAGATGGTAACAAAGCTATTTTACAAATTCATCATGCTGGTCGAGCGGCTGTTGGACAAGCACTTTCAGGTCAAGATGTCGTTGCACCTTCAGCTATCGACTTTGATTTCTTGTCCTACCCAATTCGTGCATTAACCGGACAAGAAATTGAAGATATTATCCAAGACTTTGGCCGTGCTACGTCACGAGCGATTAAAGCAGGTTTTGATGGTGTGGAAATACATGGTGCTAATCATTATTTAATTCAGCAATTCTTCTCAGCACTGTCTAACCACCGTACTGACAAATGGGGTGGAAGTTTTGAAAAACGTATGGCCTTTCCATTAGCAGTCGTTAAAGAAGTGAAACGAGTAGTAGCAGAAGAAGCACCAAGTAATTTTATTATTGGTTATCGACTTAGCCCCGAAGAAATTCATGGTTCAGAAGTAGGCTATGACTACAAAGAAGCGACAGCTTTAGTAACTGAAATCGTTAAAAATGAGCTGGACTATATTCACTTATCTTTATGGGGTGGTTATGCATCTACACCAAGTGGAGTTGACCAATCCTACGCTGCATTATTCAAAACTGTCTTAGACGATGAAACCAAATTATTCGCTGTGGGTGGTGTCTTTGACGAAGAAAGTGCTAAAGATGCGGTAGAAAATTATACTGATATTGTTGTTGTTGGCCGTGGGACCCTAATAGATCCACAATTTGGACTTAAGATTCAAGAAGGACGTGGACATGAAATTTTCCATGAAATTAGCCCAGAAAACATGGCATATGTCTCATGGACAGAGGGACTAAAAGAAGCATTTACTAGAGAAGATTCATTAGGCTTACCTCCACTACCAGGTGGTGAAACGATAAGACACTTACATACAGGTCGCTACGATATGCTAGGGAAATAAATAATAATATTTTAGAAGCGTTCATATGAACGCTTTTTTGTACATGATTGTTCTTTTTGAAAATAATCACATACATCTATAAGTTGGGTAAACACATATTAATCAAGGCATTATATAAGAAAAATGTTTTTTATTATTTTAAAATAAGCAAAATTTTTGAGTAGGTTTCTAGCTAGTGTTACCCTTAAAGCAACAAAAATAGGAGGTTTTATTTTGAATAATCCAATGTCTAAAAACGGACTAGTAAAAAATAGTGTAAGTCGAAACCAAGTGGTCCCTGGTAACCCTGCAATGCATACTGATGAAGGGGCACCGGTGATTAATAATGATGATACCATGACAGCTGGCCATCGTGGACCAAGCGTATTACAAGATACTTGGCTACAAGAAAAGCTAGCGAATTTTTCACGTGAAGTTATTCCAGAAAGACGTATGCATGCAAAAGGTTCTGGTGCGTTTGGTACATTTACGGTAACAAATGATGTAACAAAATATACTAAAGCGAAGGTTTTCTCTGAAGTTGGGAAACAGACAGAAATGTTTGCACGATTTTCTGAGGTAGCAGCTGAACGCGGTGGTGCGGATGCAGAACGTGATATTCGCGGATTTGCGCTTAAGTTCTACACAGAAGAAGGTAACTGGGATATGGTCGGGAATAACACACCAGTCTTTTTCCTGCGAGATCCAAAACACTTTATTGATTTGAACCGTGCAATTAAACGTGATCCAAAAACAAATATGCGTAGTTCTAATACGAATTGGGACTTTTGGACATCACTACCAGAATCACTGCATCAAGTGACGATTACAATGAGTGACCGTGGTATCCCATCTTCTTATCGATTTATGCATGGTTTTTCTTCGCATACTTATAGTTTAATTAACGCGAATAATGAACGTGTATGGGTGAAATTCTTCTTCCGTTCTCAACAAGGTATTCAAAACTTAACTGACCAAGAGGCAGCCCAAGTTATTGCAGAAGATAGAGAGTCACATCAACGCGACTTATTTGATGCGATTGAATTTGGCCAATATCCAAAATGGACATTGTATTTCCAAATTATGACTGAAGAAGAAGCTAAACAAGTAGATTTTAATCCGTTTGATTTAACGAAAGTATGGCCAAAAGAAGACTTCCCGTTTGTTGAAGTAGGGGAAATGGAATTAAATAAAAATCCTGAAAACTATTTCCAAGACGTTGAAGAAGCTTCATTTAACCCTGCAGCTTTAGTTCCAGGTATCGGTGTTTCACCAGATAGAATGCTACAAGCACGTTTATTCTCATATCCGGATGCACAACGTTACAGAATTGGTGTTAATTATCATCAAATCCCAGTGAACTATCCGCGTGGTGTAAAAGATTTCCACCCGTATAGTCGTGATGGTCAAGGTCGTATGGATGGAAATGGTGGTGGACAAATCCATGTTGAGCCAAATTCATATGGTAACTGGAAAGATCATAAAGATATGGCTGAACCACCGATGGATGCAGGTGATGTAGATTATTACGATTTCCGCGGGGATGATAATGACTATTACACTCAACCAGGCATTTTATTTAACCGAATGACTGCAGAACAACAGTTAGTTTTATTTGAAAATACAGCGCGTGCAATGGGGGATGCTACGCTACAAATTAAGCACCGTCATATCAACAACTGCTACCAAGCTGATCCTAAATATGGTGAAGGTGTCGCAGAAGCACTGGGCATTGACATCAAAGACGTTGACCTAACCCCAACGCCAAGAGACTCAGACCAAGCTAACCGTGAAGCCAATGCACGTGGTGCGGAAAACCTAAATGTGCCAACTGAACCTGCACAGCCAGCA
>JAEZWY010000128.1 GCA_023442905.1 Bacillota bacterium
TCCTATGATTGGGATGGATGGTGTAAGACCTGAAGATTTTTAAAAGAATCAATAAGGCGAAAACTTGACAAATAGGGCATTCTGTCAGTATAATTTGGAAGGTAAAAAGACTTTAAAAGTCAACAAGTAGAAAGAACCATATTTTATGAACTTTAGCGAGGATGAATAGGTGCAAGCATCCAACCATAAAATGCTCTCTTTCTAAAAAATTAGTCGAAAGGCTACGCGCTAGCGTTATCCAGCAATTAGAGAGGTAATGTAAACATAGCATTGCAAATGAGGTGGTACCGCGCAAAGTCGTCCTCAATTTGCAATACTATGTTTTTTTATTTTGAGGAGGATAATTATGAAACAATTAACATCAGCAGAAATTAGACAAATGTGGTTAGATTTCTGGAAATCTAAAGGTCATAGTGTGGAGCCAAGTGCTTCATTAGTACCAGTACAAGACCCTTCTTTACTTTGGATCAACTCAGGGGTTGCTACCTTAAAGAAATATTTTGATGGTTCTGTTGTACCAGAAAATCCACGTATCACAAACTCGCAAAAATCAATTCGTACGAATGATATTGAAAATGTAGGAGTTACTGCACGCCACCATACTTTATTTGAAATGTTAGGAAACTTTTCAATCGGTGACTACTTTAAAGTAGAAGTTATTCCATGGGCTTGGGAATTTTTAACTGATGAAAAATGGTTAGACTTAGATCCTGAAAAGCTTTATATGACTTATTATCCAGAAGATACTGAAACAGTAGAATTATGGCGTCAAGCGACTGGCTTATCTGATGATCATTTTGTACCCGTTGAAGATAATTTCTGGGACTTGGGTGCTGGCCCATGTGGTCCTGACACTGAAATTTTTTATGACCGTGGTGAAAAATACCAAGATTTAGAAGATTCTGATCCAGAAATGTACCCAGGTGGGGAAAATGAACGTTATTTAGAAATCTGGAATATTGTATTTTCACAATTTAACCACATGCCCAACGGTGAGTATGTACCGTTAAAACATAAAAACATTGATACGGGTATGGGGTTAGAACGTATGACTTCTGTCATCCAAGATGCACCAACTAACTTTGAAACAGATCTATTTTTACCAATTATTAAAGAAATTGAAACGCTGGGAACAAGCGTAAAATATGGTGAAAAACCTGAAACTGACGTATCGTTTAAGGTGATTGCTGACCATGTACGTGCAGTTACTTTTGCAATCAGTGACCGTGCGTTACCTTCAAATGAGGGCCGTGGTTATATCTTACGACGTCTGATTCGTCGCGCAATTATGCATGGACGCCGTTTAGGTATTAAAGATAAATTCTTAGTGAAATTAGTACCTGTTGTAGCTGATATTATGGCTGATTTCTATCCTGAAGTAAAAGCAGACCAAGATTTTATTCAAGATGTAATTGATACAGAAGAAAATCGTTTCAACGAGACGATCAATGAAGGGGAAGCCATTATTCAAGAGGTTATTTCTTCACTTGAGGCTGCACATAATAAAATGATTTCTGGTGCTCAAGCCTTTAAATTATATGATACATACGGATTCCCGTTAGAATTAACGCAAGAGTACTTGGAAGAAGTGGGTATTGATGTTGATTTATCAGGTTTTGAAGAAGCGATGAAGGCACAAAGAGAACGTGCACGTGCTGCTCGTAAGGATTCAACGGGTATGGGCGTACAATCTGAAGTGTTGAGTGATATTGATGTAAAATCGACTTACATTGGTTATAACCAATTGACAGTAGAGACACGGGTAAATACGATTGTAGCTGGGGATGCTATAGTTAGCTCTGCAGAAGCCGATGAAGAAGTTTACCTAGTTGTTGAACAAACGCCATTCTATGCCGAAATGGGTGGACAAATTGCTGACACAGGCGATGTCTTAGATGAAAATGGTCATGTAATTGGACATGTGGCTAATGTTGTACGTGCACCAAATGGACAACATTTACATGAAGTGAAACTTGAAGCTGCAATTGTATTAGATCAAACAGTACAATTAGTTGTGGATCGTCGTCGCCACCATTCAATTGAGAAAAACCATACCGCAACGCATTTACTACATCAAGCATTGAAAGATGTCTTAGGCGATCATGCCAACCAAGCTGGTTCATTAGTTACTGCAGATCACCTACGTTTTGACTTCTCGCACTTTGGTCAAGTAACCAATAATGAATTAGCTGAAATGGAAGCTAAAGTAAATGAAGCAATTGCAGAAGCTTTCCCAGTGGTGACAACAGTAACTTCTATTGAAGAAGCAAAAGCTGCAGGAGCACAAGCTTTATTCGGTGAAAAATATGGTAGTGAAGTGCGTATGGTTGATATCAACCATTGGTCTATCGAATTATGTGGGGGTACGCACGTAGCAAATACTGCTGAAATTGGTTTGTTCAAGATTACCTCTGAGTCTGGTATCGGTGCAGGTGTGAGACGTATTGAAGCTGTGACATCACTTGCAGCAATTCAAGAATATAAAAATCAAGAAACTATCTTGAAACAAATTGCAGAAAACTTAAAAGCTAAAAACTTCTTAAATATTGTTGGACGGTTACAACAATTTAAAGAAGAACATAAAGAAATTTTACAACAATTAGGTGCATTACGTGATAAAATGAATGCGCAAGCTGCTGGACAAATTTTTGACCATGTAGAAACTGTTGGTGCTTATACTGTAATCGCTGAACACGTACCAAATCGTTCGATGGATGATTTACGTAAGATTGCGGATGAGTGGAAACAAAAAGGCTCTTCTGATATCCTTGTGCTAGCGACTTCAGTGGATGATAAAGCGAATT
>JAEZWY010000147.1 GCA_023442905.1 Bacillota bacterium
TTGAACCAATAAGGAGGTATTTTTCAAAAATATGAAGAGAAAAGATGATTATATTCAACCAAATGCACCAACATACACGGGCCAGATTATTAAGGCTTTGTCTGGTTTTTATTATGTAGAAGAGAAAGAAAGCCAAGTGATTTATACCACACGGGCACGTGGCCAATTTAGAAATACGCAAACAACACCATTGGTGGGCGATTTTGTGGAATTTCAAGCCAACAATACCAAAGAAGGCTATGTAATGAAAATCTTACCACGCTATAGCCAAATGATTCGACCGGCAGTAGCTAATGTGGACGTGGCCTTGTTGGTAGCATCTGTTACGGAACCCCAGATCCAACCAAAATTATTAGACCGTTTTTTAGTTTATTTAGAGTCAGAGAACATTGAACCGATTTTATATTTTTCCAAAATGGACTTAGCTGACCAAGCTAGTCAAGCGGATAAAAACCGGATCGACCAATTCATCAAGGTCTATAAGGAAGTCGGCTACCAAGTCATTTTATCAACAGACCTAGATGAAAATTTTAATCAATTGAAGGACATCGTGGCCAATCGGACCATGGTGGTTGTAGGCCAGTCAGGGGTTGGAAAATCTACCTTGCTTAACCGATTATTACCAGATTTAGCGATTGAAACAGGGGAAATCTCAACATCACTAGGACGCGGTCGTCATACTACCCGTCATACCGAATTACATGATATATTTGAAGGGAAAGTAGCAGATACACCTGGTTTTTCTAGTATAGACATCGACCAATTAGATAAAGTCTTATTATCTAACTACTTCAAAGAAATGCGGGCCATTCAAGACCAATGTAAGTTCCGTGGTTGTACCCATATTCAAGAACCTAAATGTGCAGTGAAGGCCGCCTTAGAAGCTGGGGAAATCGCACAAAGTCGCTATGACTCTTACCTACAAATCTTCCAAGAAATTGACGATGCAAAACCCAAATATTAGAAAGTAGGAATGTACATGTATATTGCACCATCTATTTTATCTGCAAATTTTGGTAAATTTATTGACGAAGTCAATCGAATCGAAAAAGCTGGCGCTGACTGGGTTCACATTGATGTCATGGACGGCCATTTCGTGCCCAATTTAACCTTTGGTGCTGGCGTCGTTGAAGCTTTGCGCCCAAACACCAAGATGACCCTAGACTGCCATTTAATGGTCTCTAACCCAGAAGCACACGTGGAAGCCTTCGCCAATGCCGGTGCGGACTACTTTACGGTTCATTACGAGGCAACTAGCCACCTGCATGGCTTGATCCAAACCATTCACAAACATGGTATGAAGGCTGGTGTGGCCATTAATCCTGCCACACCAGTATCAGCCATTGCACCAATCCTAAAAGACGTCGACATGATTTTAGTCATGACCGTAAACCCAGGATTTGGCGGCCAATCATTTATTGAATCAACAGTAGATAAGATGGCTGAATTAAGTACTTTCAGAGCAGAAAACGACGCAAAATTCTTAATCGAAGTAGATGGCGGTATTAATGCTGAGACGGCTAAAATCTGTGCAGAAAAAGGGGTAGACGCCTTTGTAGCCGGCTCATACATCTTCAATAAAGACGACGTGAAGCAACCAATTGATGCATTAAAAATGGCCATTAAGTAAACTTTAGTTTTTGAAAAAGTTTTTAACTGGCTGTCACTAGAAGGAAGTGGATACATGCAAGTTTATCTCATCGGATCAGGACCCTTTGACCCCGAATTCTTTAAAGGCTATGTCGAGCGGCAGAAAGTCGCCCACAACGATTTAGAAACAGCCTTTGTGGGTGTCGATTTAGGCGCCAAACAACTCTTAGACATGGATTTTCCAATTGATTTGGCTGTAGGAGACTTTGATTCAATCGAGGATAAGGTCTATCAACAAGTAGCCAAAAAGGCAGCATCAATCGAAAAGCTAGAACCTATGAAAGATGAAACCGACACAGAACACGCCTTGGGATCAGTCGCTGACTTATACCCGAACGCAAGATACCATCTATTTGGTATGCTAGGGGGTAGGGTAGACCATTTATTATCTAACTTATGGCTCATCTATCAAGAACGTTTTGCGCCGATTATTGATCGTGTTCACTTAGTAGAAGAAAACAATGCTGTTTCATTCTTAAGACCAGGGCAACATCAAGTTGACCGCTTAAAAGAGATGAAATACCTGTCATTCGTGGCTATGACCCCAATCACAGATTTAAGCCTTAAAAATGTGGTCTACCCATTAGATAACTATCAAATGCCAACGCCACTAGCTTTAATTTCAAATGAGTTTCTACCAGATCAAAATACCATGAAAATTGCCTTTAGTAGTGGTCTTATCCTCGCTATTCAAGCCCGAGATTAAGTCTAATCATCATTTTTATTATAAATAAGTTTGATTTATGACGTTAAGTATAGTAATATGTTATGGTATGAAAATTTGTAGAGGAGGATTATGACAATGGCTAAAGAATGTTATTACACAGGACGTAAAGCGACTTCAGGTAACAACCGCTCACACGCATTGAATGCTACAAAACGTACATTTAAAGCAAACTTACAAAAAGTTCGTATCATCGACGAAAATGGTAACAAAAAGCGTGTATGGGTTTCTGCACACGCAATCAAAGCTGGTTTAGTTACCCGCGCGTAATCCATTTATGATTATAATCAAATAAGGTCGTAGTTTTCCAGTGAGGGAAGACCACGGCTTTTTTTGTGCATAGTTAAGCATTAATAGAGTAAAGAATGTACAATTTTATTAATTGTTTAAATGAACAGAGTCAAGTATAATTTATATAGTCACAGATAAGGGGTGAGTTCATGTACGGTAAAGTAATAGCTAGTGAAAAAACACAAAATATTAATGGTGAATTACATGTTGTGAATCCTATTGTTGCACTTCAAGTGCCATTTTTACCTACTACTATATCATTTGCAATTTCTTGTAGTTTTTTTGTTAACTCAATTCAAAGAAAATTTGATATAAAATTAGAGGTTATTGATCATACTGATTACCTGCTTGGAGCTCTAGAAGGTGGCGTATCCGCAGACAATTCTGATAGTGAAAATTCAACTTTAAGTTTTGATTTTAGTTTATCAAATGTTATTTTTAAAAATGATGGTCTGCATAAAGTGATTTTGTATGTTGAAGATGAACAAGTTGCAGAGTATTCTTTTACTGTTTTCAATCAGAATATAGAAATATAGGAGGAGAGTACCGATGTCAGCAAAAATTAAAACACCTAAATTAGTGCCAACTTTAGCTATGACAGGGTCCTTATCATACTCTTCATCGTATATGTCAGATACGGATTCTAGAGTTCAGCTTTATTCAAATTCTTTAGAAAGAGATATTACGCAACAAGCTGATGCAGATTTTATTAATACTCAAGTTATTGAAGAAGAAGTCTCAAGGTTTATCCAAGAAAATTTACATAAGTCATTACCTTTTCATTTAAATATTTATAAAGATGAAAATGATTATGTATATGTAGACTTAACAGTCAATGAAGATAACGCTATAGAAATCTATAATTATTCTAAAGCGTTAAATGAACTTGCTAGCCAAAAGCAGAAAAACTTTATTTTTGTAATTGGTGAATAGATATGTATCTATGGGAGAATCATTTAGCGTTTAGTAGTTACCTATTAGAAAACTTTTCTAACATCGATGCTAAACATAGAGAGGCTGCATTACGAACGATTATTCATAATGATTACTATGCTTGCTTTCACAAAGTTAAACAATTAAACGAGCTACATGGATATTCCACGGTAGGTGGTGGAAATAATTCTCATAATGACGTGATAGATAAAATTAGAAACTATAATGTGGATTTAACTTTAAGAGAGAAACAAAAAATAATTAGAGAATTAAAGGAAATGAAAGACTATAGGCGTAAAGCAGATTACAAAGAAGGCGCTAGTTACATTTTTAAAATCGAAATTGTTACCGATTTACACCAAAAATCAATCAAATTATTTGAGTCATTAAGAGATTTTGAATCTAATAAAAATCAAAATTAAGGTCGTAGTTTTCCAGTGAGGGAAGGCCACGGCTTTTTTTGTGTTTTTTATAAGGGTTTGCGACTTGTCAAATATTTAGGTATAATAGCCTAGTATGTGGTAAAATGAGTGTTATAAATGAAGTTATATTTGTTTAGAACGATAAAGTTCTAGATTAATCTAGCAAGACAACCCTTCAAAAGGAGGACATTTTTTATGGCATTAAAAATGCAAACAGACTTCGGTGAAATTGATATTACAAATGAATCTATCGCAACAGTCGTAGGTATGGCAACAACACAAAACTACGGTGTCGTTGGTATGGCAAGCAAGCATCAAATCCGTGATGGTATCCAAGAAATTCTTAAACAAGAAAACTATACCAAAGGGGTACTTGTTTCAGTAGATAACAACGATTTAGTAGTAGTGGATGTATATATTATCGTCAACTACGGTACGAAAATTTCTGAAATTTGTCGCAATGTACAAAGTTCTGTGAAATACGAATTAGGTCGTCAATTAGGTATTGCTGCAAACGTAGTGAATGTGTACGTACAAGGCGTCCGTGTGATTGAAGACTAGTTGCGGTAATCAAGGAGGATTTTTAGGTGAAAAGAACAGTATTAGACGTTGAAGCGTTCATATCTATGCTTGAAGTTGGGGGTAACCGACTTTCAGAGAATGCTGAATACGTGAATTCATTAAATGTTTTCCCGGTGCCAGATGGTGATACCGGAACAAATATGAATTTAACATACACATCAGGTATCGAACGAGTAATTAAACAACATTCCGATACCGTTGGTGAGGTTGGAGAAGATTTAGCTAAGGGATTATTGATGGGGGCACGCGGTAACTCAGGCGTTATCTTATCCCAATTATTCCGTGGTTTCGCTAAAGCAATCGAAGGTAAAACAACTATTGAAGCTCAAGATTTAGCGAATGCTTTTCAACGCGGTATTGATACAGCGGTAAAAGCTGTTATGAAACCCGTAGAAGGTACTATTTTAACAGTAGCACGTGATTCAGCAGCAGCAGGTATGCAAAAAGCTGAACAAACAGATGACATCATTGAAGTGATGACAGCTGTATTAGAAGAAGCACAAACATCACTTGAAAACACACCTAACTTATTACCAGTGTTAAAAGAAGTAGGTGTTGTCGATTCAGGTGGTCAAGGGTTAGTATATATCTATCATGGCTTCTTAGAATCATTAACAGGTGAATCTATTCCAGTTAAATCAGCTGATCCAAACAAAGCGAATGTTACAGAACTAGCTCACCAAGAAAACTTCTTCAACACTGCTCATTCCGTAGCATCAGAAGATATTCATTATGGTTACTGTACGGAAATTATGGTCAAAATCGGTGAAGGTGAAACAGTTACTGATGAATTTGATTATGATACATTCCGTAACCACTTAGATGGTATTGGAGATTCATTATTGGTTGTATCTGACGATGAGATTGTAAAAGTTCATGTACATACAGAAACACCAGGTGAAGTCATGAACTATGGCCAAAAATTTGGTTCATTAGTGAAAATTAAAGTAGATAACATGCGTCTACAACATGACGATATCTTAGATGGCAAAGGGGCAACCCAATCCGAGTCAACGCCAGTAGTGGAACGGACGAATCTAGCAATTATCGCTGTTGCAGCCGGTGAAGGAATTGAAAACCTATTTAAAGATATGGGCGTTAAATCAATTATCTCTGGTGGTCAAACGATGAACCCATCAACAAATGATATTTTAGATGCTATCAACAAAGCGAATGCAGATAACGTGATTATCTTACCAAACAATAAGAATATCATTATGGCTGCTAACCAAGCTGTTGAAGTTTCAGAAATTCCAGCTGCCGTAGTTGAAACTAAATATATCTCTCAAGGTTTAACAGCCATGCTTGGATATAATCCTGACGGGACATTAGAAGACAATAAAGCAGCAATGGTTGCTGAAATGGCCAACGTAACTAGTGGTCAAGTCACAGTGGCTGTTCGAGATACAACAGTTGACGGCTTAGAAATCCATAAAGATCACTTTATGGGCATCATAGACGGTAAAATTGTTTCTGAAGATGCTGACTTAGTCAAAGAAACCATCAATATGGTGAATGCAATGATTGATGAAGACAAGGAGTTAGTGACCTTAATCTTTGGTGAAGAAACCGACCAAGCAACAGCAGAATTAATCGCTGAAGCAGTCGAATCGGCTAACGAAGATATTGAAGTTGAAATTGTAGATGGCGGTCAACCGGTTTACCATTTCCTAGCATCAGTAGAATAATAAGCCTATATAAAGATACATACATCAACTACTCTCTGTTAAAACAGAGAGTTTGTCCTAAACATGGTGGTTGTACAAACGATATAATATCTCCAACCGTTTAAAGACACTAAGGGAT
>JAEZWY010000171.1 GCA_023442905.1 Bacillota bacterium
ATATGGATGAAGTCGGCTTTATGGTCCAAGCTATTGATGAAAACGGCTTGTTGTTAATGCAAGCTTTGGGTGGATGGACAGCAGCTTCAGCTCAATCGCAATTATTTATGGTAAGAACCAACGATAATAAAACGTATGTGCCAGCTGTTGCTACAAGTAAACCTATACACTTTATGACAGCAGAAGAAAAGGCTAAGCCAGTCGCACTAACTGACTTAAAACTAGACGTTGGGGCTACTTCAAGAGAAGAAGTCATCAATGATTTTGGTATTACTGTTGGCCAACCCGTTGTACCAGCAACTAAATTCCAAGTAAATGAAAAAAACGGTATGATGATTGGAAAAGCCTTTGACAACCGTTTAGGTGTAGCCGCAACGCTTGCTGTCTTTAACGAATTGGGCGTAGATGGTGTGAAAGAATTACCATTTAACCTTGTTGGTGCGTTTGCGACACAGGAAGAAGTTGGTTTACGTGGTGCTAAAGTCACCACCAACCGTGTTGATCCGCAAGTGGCTATCGTGTTTGAAGGGACACCTTCTGATGATTACGCAAAATCGGCAACAGTCGGTCAAGGACGTGTTAAGCAAGGGCCACAATTACGTTATCGTGATTCGACCTACATTGCTTCAGACCATCTAAACGGTTTGTTTGTTGAAGCTAGCAAAAAAGCTGGTATTCAAATTCAACAAGCAGTGCGTGATGGCGGAGGTACTAACGCAGGTGCCATTCACACAGCTAATAATGGTGTATCTGTGATTACGTTAGGAATGCCGACTCGTTATGCCCACACTCATTACTTAATCTCAGCTTATCAAGACTTCCAAGATACAGTAGACGTGACAGTAGCTTTCTTAAAAGGCTTAACTGAAGAAGACCTAGCATTCACACAACTAAGAAATCTGTAGTATTCAATCTAATTTAAAAAAATTTAAAACAATAAGAAAAGTCAGCCTTCGCTAAATTTGTGAGGCTGACTTATTTTTGTTTAAATTTCTTGCGAAACTTTAGTGGTGATAGCTTATATTTTAAGCGGAATTGGGCAACAAAATAACTCAGTGTACCAAACCCACAGTCTTCACTGATTTCAGATATCGACTTATTGGTGGTTAATATGAGCTCTTGAGCAGTTTGTAAACGATAAGCCATAATATATTGGACTGGTGATTGATGGGTATACTTCTGAAATAATTCGTTACAGTAGGTTTTGCTCATATGAATTTGTTGGGTAAGGTCATCAATGGTTATTTTTCTATGGTAATTATTGTGTATATAAGTGAGTAAAAGGTTTAACTCTTTAGCGTCATCAATATCCACTGTTTCAGCGTCTTTACTATGTTTTAATACGATATTTTCAAGAATTAAATTGATAAAGTTGATAATTTGTAGATAGTTTGCTGATGCTGTTTCCCTAACAAGGTCTTTGTTACTTTGGGGAATACCGGCAAGCACGGTATTTAAATAGTGTTCTAATTGGTGGGTTAAAGGTAATACAAAAAACGTTAAATTATCTTGATCTAATACTGGTTGTAAATAATCTTGCACAATAGTTGGGTGTAAGAAATCTAAATCAAAGTTGATACACAAGGTTTTAGAGTCTTTCGATACCGCCTTGGAACTATGAAATTTTCTACGATTAATAAATAAAATATGGTTTCGGTCAATTTTAACTGTTTTACCATCAATTAAAAAGTCTAGCTCTCCTTCGTAAACCCAATTGATTTGTAATTCATTGTGCCAATGTAAGGGCATGAAATCGTACCGGTCATAAATGTATTCAATGGTGTAGGGGATGATGGAGAAACCAATAGGTCTGTAAGTGAGATGTTCTTCTAACTGGTCATCAATATTTATGGGTAAGTGTTGTAACATTGTTCATATTCCTCCTCTCATGATTGGTGAATAACGATAAAAATATAACAATCAATAGCAACATTCGCTTTAAATTAGCTATATTATACATGAAAAATGACTATCAAATAAATCTAACGGTCAATAATGATAAAAGTATGACGAATACTGATAGAAACAATAATTAAAAGCGATTACACTTTCTTTAAGAAGATTGTATTTGAACCAAAAGGAGAGTAGTCATGGAAAATTTTAAATTAGACCTCGGTGCAGAACGAATTATTAAGGATTTACGTGAATTAGCCCAATTATCTTCAGATGAGAACGGTGCACAGCGAATTGCGTGGACGCCAATGTGGGAGACAACAAGAAATTGGTTTAAAGAAAAAGTTGAAGGATTAGGTGCTGAATATACGAAAGATTCTGCTGGTAACGTTTGGGTGAAACTAGCAGGGAAGACTAGTGAAGCCATTGTGATTGGGAGTCACTTGGATAGTGTGCCTAATGGTGGCTGGTTAGACGGTGCATTGGGTGTAATATCTGGTCTTGAAGTAATTCGGCAATACCATGAAGCAGAGGTTTTACCCGAAAAGACCATCTATGTTGTAGACTGGGCTGATGAAGAAGGTGCCCGTTATGGGTATAGCTGTTTAGGGTCTTCAGCTGCTTCAGGAACAATTGATATGGCTGATTTTTCTGATAGAACCGATGCGCAAGGTGTCTATTTTAGAGATGCCTTAGCAGACCATGGGTTAGATATTGAGCATTTCCAAGATGCGTACGATGAATTAAAAGCTAAATTATCGAATCTAAAAGCTTATCTAGAGTTTCATATTGAACAAGGTCCTGTTTTAGAGCAAACCAATAAAGCTGTCGCTAGTGTATATGGTGCCGCTGGCGTGGAACGGCACTATATTGATTTTGTAGGACAAGCTGCACATGCAGGTTCATTCCCGATTAAAATGCGCCAAGATGCATTTTTAGCAGCTGCAACGGCTGCCTTAAAATTCAGAGAGTTGGCATTGAAGTATGATGCAGTGTGTACCGTTGGGGAAGTGAAGTTAGAACCAGATGTTGTAACAATTGTGCCTGGAAAAGCGACTATTTCGTTAGATATGCGTACAATTAACCAAGCAGACTTGGAACAAATGCTAGAAGAAGCCCATACAATTGTTGAAGAAGCTGCTACGCAATTTGCTTGCCAAGCTTCATGGCGTAAGATTTATGCTGTTCCACCACAACTTTTTGATGACCAATTAGTAGAAATTTGTAAAGAAGCTGTACAAGAGGAAACTGGTGAACCAACAAATATGTACTCAGGTCCTCTACATGATGCAGTGGAGATGGCTAAGCATGTGCCAACAGTAATGATGTTTGTGATGTCAGAAAATGGTTTATCGCATACCAAAGAAGAAGATACACCAGAAAGTGAACTAACTGTAGGTATAAAGGCATATTTACGTTTAGTTGAAAAAGTAATGCATCACTATTAAGAAAATGTGCTGAATCAATCACATTAAAGTAAAAGGTAACTGTAATCATGGCGGTCAATTTATAGACAGTTATGATGATAATCAAATAGAAGGAGATCGTATGAATAACGACATTAAGTATGTTCACTACAACAGGAAAAAAGTAGCCGATCGAATAAATATCGATGATTACTCCCCGTCTGCAACTAAACATATTTGGTCATTCCATCAAAGTTTTCCAGAATATGAAGAAACGCCTTTAGTGTCTTTAGACCATTTAGCTAAAAGATTAGGTATTGAGAAGATTTTTGTAAAAGACGAAAGCCATCGCTTCTCATTGAATGCCTTTAAAGTTTTAGGAGGAAGTTATGCTTTAGGGTCATTAATTGCTGATCAATTAAACTTAGATTTAGAAAAGCTCAACTTTGAAACCATTACTAGCGAGGAAGTGCGAAAGCAAGTTGGAGATACTGTATTCGTTACAGCAACGGATGGTAATCACGGACGTGGTATCGCTTGGACTGCCAATCAACTCAAGCAAAAAAGTGTAGTCTTTATGCCTCGAGGTAGCAGTCAAGAAAGGCTAGATAATATCAAAGCCTATGGGTCTGATGCTAAAATTGTCGATATGAACTATGATGATGCAGTGCGTTGGGCTAGTGAAAGTGCACAACAAAACGATTGGATTCTAGTTCAGGATACTGCTTGGGCAGGCTATGAAGAAATTGCTAAGCGTATTATGCAAGGCTATACAACTATGGCGAATGAAATCGTTCGCCAGTTAGACGGTGAGAAGCCAACGCATATCTTCCTCCAAGCAGGTGTCGGTGCGATGGCAGGCGCTATTACAGCCTTCTTTGCGAATTATTACCCTGGTGAGGAGCAGCCAATTATCGTTATTTGTGAGCCCAATAAAGCAGATTGTATTTTTAGAACAGCAGATAAGGCAGATGGCAAGTTGCACGCTGTTGATGGTGATATGGATACAATAATGGCAGGGCTAGCTTGCGGTGAACCTTGTACAATTGCTTGGGATATTCTCAATGATTATGCTGATGACTTTGTATCAATGCCTGACAATATTGCGGCTAAAGGTATGCGTATTCTAGGGAACCCATTGAAAGGTGACCAACCTATTATTTCTGGGGAAAGTGGGGCAGCAACACTTGGTTTTGTTGCGGATGTCTTGGAAAATGATGATTTAAGTGACTTAAAGGAAAAATTAAAACTTCAATCAGATTCTAAAGTTCTATGTATTTCTACTGAAGGGGATACAGACCGTGAACATTATCGTAAAGTGGTATGGAATGGAGACTATGCCAACTAATTTATTAACTATATAGTAAAAGGCTATACGTCTAAGTGTATCCTTTTGCACAATCAAATAATAATTACGCGTTAGCTTACATAGAAACGTTACGATAATACCATCGTAGCGTTTCTTTTTTTATGAGTAAACTTGTGAACAATTGTTTTTTATTTTAAAAAAGACCTTATTTTTGTAAGCGATTCCATTTTTGTGTTATACTTTAAGTGAAAAGAAAGTAAGGGAGGTAACGAAGATGATTCTTGATAACATTCAACGTATATTGGTGCCAGTGGATGACTCGGACAACAGTAAAGCAGCCTTTAGGGATGCCGTTGAGATTGCCATGCGATCAAATGCCACTGTAGATGTCCTATCAGTAATTGCCGATGACTATGTGTTTAGTGACTTGCGGGTATCAGAAACAGATATCAACGAGATGAAAAAACGTACCCTAGAAACCCTGGAAAAATATGAAGATTACGGCAAAGCTCGTAACTTTAACAATATTCATACTTTCACTTCTTTTGGTAACCCAAGACGAGAAGTAGCTAAAATTGCGAACGAAGGTGACTACCAATTAGTCGTAATTGGTGCAACTGGTAAAGGTGCCGTCACAAGAGCTTTAGTTGGATCTGTAGCTGAAAATACGGTGCGACTATCTAAAATTCCGGTACTAGTTGTAAAATAATATAATCACCCATGAGGAGGGCTTATCATGTCAGTAACAGATTATAACAAGATTTTAATTCCAGTTGATGGTTCAGATGCTTCATACCGTGCTTTTAGAGAGGCGGTATCCATTGCTAAACGTAACAACTCTGAATTAGTAGTGTTGAATGTTTTAGATGATTTTGTCCGTTTCGGAAATCCGGATGCCTCTATGCGATTATATGATGACCTGCGAGCAGATGCTTTAAGTGTCCTAGAATCTTATGAAGCTGAAGCGAAAGAAGCTGGTCTTGAAAATGTGTCTCTTGAAATTATCAAAGGTGATGCAAGATACGGTATCGTAGAATTCGCGGATAAAATTAAGGCAGACCTTGTAGTTGTCGGTGCAACTGGTAAAGGTGCAATTGAACGTGCCATGATGGGTTCTGTATCTGAATATGTAGTACGTAATGTAAAATCACATGTATTAGTGATTAAATAATGGTTTTGAACTCAATAGCTTTGCTCGAGCGATTGAGGATGAAAAACGAGCCAACTAACATGAGGGGCTGAGAATGATGATTATTCTCAGCTTCTTTTTTATTTCCCAGATTTTCTCATCGTTTCCTCACATTCCCCTTAAATAATCATAAAAGTAGGTTATAATTAAAGTAATTGAAAAAAATAAATGGAGGGGTTTTATGAAAACAAATAAATTAGTGGTTGTAGGCGTTGGTCATGTAGGCTCATACGTACTTGCAGATGCTATGAAAGCCGGTGTCTTTGGAGAAATTGGTGTGATTGATATTGATGAGAATATTGCACGCGGTGAAGCAGTTGACCAAGAACAAGCACGTGCGCTAACTTACATGAACAACATTAAAGTAACGCATGGTGGGTATGAGCAAACAGATGATGCGGATGTCATTGTAATTGCAGCTGGAAATTCCATGAAACCAGATCCCGATGATCCAACCGCAGAGCCTGACCGTGCAACTTTAGCCAAAATCACTTCAAAAACTATTCGTGATGTAATGGGAAATATCGTTGAACATACTAGAGAAGCTATTATCATCGTGATTACTAACCCATTAGACACAATTTTATATATTGCGGAAAATGAGTTTGACTATCCTGAAGGTAAGATTTTTGGTACGGGAACTATGCTGGATTCAGCTCGCTTACGCAATGTGTTTGCTAATGCTTATGATGTCGACCCTAAATCAGTTGTCGGTTATATGATGGGTGAACACGGTGCAACAGCCTTCCCAGTATTAAGTAAGTTGAATATTCAAGGGGTAGCCTACGGTGAATTAGACCAATACTTTGACCGTGATCCAGAAGTTGATCTATCAAGCCCTGAAGATATTATGAAAAATGTGGTTTCTGCAGCTTATGAAGTATTTAATGGTAAAGGTTGGACGAATGCAGGGGTTGCGCAAGCAGCTGTGACTATGGCTAAGGCTGTTGTTCTTGACGAACGTAGTGTCTATCCCGCATGTACTACCTTACGCGGAGAATATGGTTATAACGGGGACGTTGCTTTCTCTATGCCATGTATTATTGGTGTAAATGGTGTTGAAAAACGCCTACCGGTTAGTTTAAATGCTTGGGAAGAAAAGAAATTGCAAGAATCAGTAGCTTATATTCAAAAAGCGATGCGGGATGCAGAAGTTAAATTCTAAGCATACATATTAATGATTAGTATAAAGAAAAACCCATTAACTACTTCACTGATAAGTGGGTAATTGATGGGTTTTATAGTGGTTATTTTTCCTAACCTAAAGCGACATCTAGTGTCATCATGACGCCAAAACCAACCAGTAAGGCGATTGTGGCGATGTCTGAATTACCGTGAGATTGTGATTCTGGAATGAGTTGCTCCACACAAACGAATATCATAGCGCCAGCTGCAAAAGCTAAGGCATACGGTAAGATTGCAGTCACTTGGGATACTAGTAAGGCACCCAAAGCTGCACCAACGATTTCAACTAAGGCAGATGCTTGACCTAATTGGAAAGCACGCCATTTGCTGGCACCTTCAGCGCGGATAGGCATTGATAAAGCTGCACCCTCAGGGAAGTTTTGTAGACCAATCCCCATTGTTAAGACTAAAGCAGAGGCGATACTAGCTGCATTAAATTCATTCGCACCGTATGCTACTCCAACAGATAAACCTTCGGGGAAGTTGTGGATTGTCACTGCTAAAAAGAGCAAAGTAGTCGCAGGCAATTTAGTTTTAGGCCCTTCAGCATCCATCTTATTTTTCCCCATATGTAAATGCGGGGTGATGTAATCAATTAGGCGTAAAAATAAACCACCAACAATAAAACCGATTAATGCGGGTATAAAAGCAAGACGCCCCCAACCGGCTTCCTCGGCAAAGCTAATGGATGGTGCTAGCAAGGACCAAAAGCTTGCTGCAATCATAACCCCTGCAGCAAAACCGTTCATAATGTCTAATACACGGCGGTTAATTTCATTAAAGAAAAATACTAAAGCTGACCCTAAAGTTGTCATTAACCAGGTAAAGACACCAGCTAGTGTTGCTTGTAATACAGGGTTAGCACTTGCAAACCATTCAAACATATCTATTCACTCCATTTCTCCAATCATTCCATTTCATTATAAATCATTTGGTACCGCTTTTCATTGTGATTAGCAAAGTTTTCGCTTTTTTATTTGGACAACCAAAAAATAAAAATAATTGTAGAATGAAGCAAGGGTATTTACCTTTAATAAAAAATAAGGTATACTATTTTAGAACTTACTTTTAGTAAGTAAATTTAAAAATTAAAAGTAAGTTGTTAAAGAAAAGTTGAAAAAATATTCAATTCGTATATCAATTAATAAAAAGGTGGAAAACAACAATGGAAAAACAATTTTTTAAAGACGTTACAATTTCAACGGTAACTTACCGAGTAAAAAACTTGAACAAAATGAAACGCTACTATAATGAGGTTATTGGTTTAGACATATTAAAAGATGAGGAAACTGAAGGTATTGTTGAATTAGGTTTTAAAGGACAAGATGCGCCACAATTAATTTTAGATGGTAAAGCAGATTACAAATTAATCACTGGACCTAAAAATGGTTTATACCATACAGCTTGGTTGTTACCTTCTCGTGCAGCTTTAGGTGACGTGTTATACCGTATGCTATTAAATCAAACACAGTTATACGGTGCTTCAGACCACTCATATTCAGAGGCTTTATACCTACAAGATCCTGAGGACAATGGTATTGAAATTTATGCTGACCGTACGGCTGACCAATGGACACATGGGCCAAATGGTGGGGTAACTGGTGTTACTGAACCAATGGATGCAGAAGGTGTATTAGCGAGTCGTTCATCTGATGAACCACAACCATTCTTTGCAGAAGGTACTATAATTGGTCACTTGCACTTGTCATCAGACAAAGTAGAAGAATTCTTTGGTTTCTTATCTGATGAAATGATCTTAGAAGAACAAATGGGCTTTACAAACAACGTACATTTCACTTCTTACTCTGACTATCACCACCATATTGCTGTAAATGCTTGGGGTGCGGAGTCAATGGTACCTTATGCTGAAGACCAAACTGGTTTAGCAGCCTACACACTAACGTACCATAATGAAGAATTGTACAACAATATTGTAGCGAAACTAAAAGCTAATGGGCGAGTTGTTGCTGAGGAAGCAAACCATGTAACAGCGAAAGATGCTAATGGCGTAACAGTTTATGTAGATTTTAAATAATCCAACAATGATGTTGGTAAGGGGGGCTGTCAGCTTAATCGTTGATGGCCCTTTTTCACTGGAAAAAGACGGCTAGTATTTGTTATCAGTGTGTTCGTTAATAGCGAACAGTATCGTTCACATATCCATAAATTGTAATCACTGAAACCATGTTATGATTGGGAAAAGCGATGACGGAATTTAATTGAATTTTAATAGAAGGACGGTAATGATGATGACAAAACGACATATTGAAACTTTGCTAGCACAAATTGGTAACCGTAGTGACAAGTCTTATGGTGCGATTAATACGCCACTATATTTTTCAACGGCATATAAACACCCTGGTTTAGGGGAATCGACCGGTTATGACTATACGCGTACTGCCAATCCAACTCGTGACGTCTTGCAAGAAGCAATTGCCGTTTTGGAGAATGGTGAACAAGGATTTGCCACTTCATCAGGTATGGCAGCGATTCAGCTAGTCATTGAAGGATTATTATCACATGGAGATACAGTGGTTACGCTACAAGATTTATATGGGGGTTCATACCGTTACTTCCATCATATGGAGGAGAAAGGTTTCTACAACTTTACTTACTGTTTAACAGAAGATGAAGTGTATGCAGAGATTGAAAAAGGACCACAATTGGTCTTCATCGAAACGCCTACCAATCCTATGATGGTGGAATTTGATATTGCAGAAATTTCTAAACGCGCGCATGCAGTAGGTGCTATTGTGGTGGTAGACAATACCTTCTACACGCCAATTATTCAACGACCACTAGAAGAAGGTGCGGACGTTGTACTCCATTCAGCGACTAAATATATTGGGGGCCATAATGATGTGTTAGGTGGTTTAGTTGCGAGTAAAGGTCAAGAAATCAATGAAAAATTAGCTTTCCAATTGAATACAACTGGGGCAACTTTAGACCCCTTTGCCTGTTGGTTGATCATCCGTGGGCTAAAAACGTTGGCAGTTCGCTTGCAACAACATGAAAAAAATGCCAAGGCTTTGGTAGCAGCTTTAGAAGACCATCCTGCAATTGAGCAAGTTTATTATTCTGGACGCGGTGGTATGGTATCATTCGCAGTAAAAGATGTAAGCATTATCCGAGATGCCTTAAATAGCTTAAAGATTTTTACTTTTGCAGAGAGTTTAGGTGGTGTTGAGAGTTTAATTACTTACCCAGAAACACAAACTCATGCGGATATTCCAACTGAATTACGAGCGCAGTATGGCCTAACTGATAAGGTCTTACGGGTTTCAACTGGGATTGAAAATAGTGATGATTTAGTTGCCGATATCAAACAAGCATTTAGCGTCTAAAAAAAACTGTCACCTGTGAGCAGTAATAGTGAAAAACGAATTTGATTAGTGTAATATAGGGAATTGTGAGTGTAGGAGTTCACAAGGGAAGGATGGAGAGCCATGAACTTTCAAAAACTAAAATATGCTGTTGTTGTCGCTGACAGCGGATCATTCCGTGAGGCAGCGAGACGGCTGTTCATGGCGCAATCTTCTTTATCAACAGCCATTCGTGAGTTAGAAGAAATGTATGACCTACAAATCTTCGAACGTACAAAACGCGGTATCTTCATTACTGAAGAGGGTAGCGAATTCTTATCTTATGCCCGCGACGTCTTGTCGCAGGTGTCAGTGATGGAGAATCGTTATTTAGATGCCGACCGAAAAAAATTGTTTTCAGTATCTAGTCAGCACTATGACTTTGTATCAGAAGCTTTTGCGGTATTAGTTGCAAATGATGAAGATCGCGCCCACCATTATCGTTTATTAGAAACCTCAACAACTGATGTCATGGAAAATGTAAAAAATGCCTATTCTGAAATTGGGATTTTATACATGAATGCTTACAACCAAAAGGTCATTAAGCAATACCTAAACCACAATGAGTTGAGCTATACAGAGATTGGGGCCTTTCAACCCCACGTTTTTGTTGGTAAACAACATCCCTTAGCAGGTAGAGAAAGCCTAACCCAAGCAGATTTGCTGGCCTATCCATCTGTTACCTTCGAACAGACACAAGGCTCCTCAGCTCAATTAACTGAGGAAGCATTGGACTTGGGAGAGGACTCTACACAATCAACCATTTACGTTAGCGACCGGGCAACTTCGATTAATGTCTTAGTAAAAACGGATGCTATCCTAGTGGGTACAGGTATTTTAACTTCGCCATTTAGCAATATGATGACCACAATTCCTATTACAGATGTTGAAGAAAACCATATTATTTATATTCAAAATAAATACCGTAAACTTTCTAGTGAAGCTGAACGATTCATTGGCATTTTGAATGACCAGTTAGGCGACGTGATTGGATCTGTTGGTCAATAACCAACACTATATCTATATCAATATTTAGGAGGAAGACAATAAATGGCAGTCATTATTACTTTAGCTATTTTTGTACTTGTATTATTATTCCTAAACCGTTTAGCAGGGAAACACGTGAAATATTCAAACCGTGTCTTTATCGGGTTAGGTATCGGGATTGTTTTTGGTATTATTATGCAATTACTTTTTGGTTCCGATTCAAGTACAACCACAACAATTTTAGATTGGGTCAACATCGTTGGGAACGGATACGTATCCTTCTTACAAATGCTGGTTGTACCACTAATTTTTGTGTCACTAGTCCGTGCTTTTACACGAGTTGAAGGTGAACAGAATCTAGGCAAAATTGGTTTCAATGTCCTAGCTGTTTTAATTATTACAGTAGCGATTGCATCCTTTATCGGTTTATCAATTGCCTTATTATTCAACTTAGACGGTGCAGAATTTACCCAAGGGGCAGCTGAAACAGCACGTATCGCTTATATCCAAGAGCGTCAAGCAGAAATTGCTGATACAACCTTGCCGCAACAGATTCTGTCGTTTATTCCAACCAATATCTTTGAAGACCTAGCGGGATTACGTCAATCAAGTAATATCGCAGTAGTTATCTTCTCAGCTATCGTTGGAGTGGCTTATCTAGGTATCGCTAGAAAGCATCCAGAAGAAGCTTCTTACTTTAAGAAAATGATTGATATGTTAGATGCTATTGTCTCACGTATCGTGACATTGGTATTAAGAATGGCGCCTTATGGTATCTTTGCCTTAATGGTAAAAGCTATGGCATCATCAAGCTTCCAAGCCCTATTAAACATGGCCACATTCGTTATCGCAGCTTATGTAGCTATTATTATCATGTTTGTAATCCACGCGGTGATTTTAGCAGGATTCAAAGTAAACCCAATCAATTATTTCAAGAAAGCTTCTAGTGTATTAGGCTTTGCCTTTACTTCACGTTCAAGTGGTGGAGCATTACCAATGAACATCCAAACCCAAACGGAAGCTTTAGGCGTTGAAGATGCAACAGCTAACTTCGCAGGTACTTTTGGTTTATCAATTGGCCAAAATGGTTGTGCGGGTATCTACCCAACAATGCTAGTAGCAATCGTTGCACCAACAGTTGGTATGGATTTATCTGATCCAATGGTTTGGTTAACAATTATTGGTACGATCATCATTTCATCATTTGGTGTAGCCGGTGTCGGTGGTGGTGCAACATTCGCATCATTAATCGTATTTGGTACGCTAGGTTTACCAGTAGAAATCATTGGTTTAATGGTATCTATTGAACCTATCGTTGATATGGGTCGTACAGCCTTAAATGTAAATGATTCAATCTTAGCGGGTGTTGTAACCTCAAAACGTTTAGGTACTCTAAACGAAGAAGTTTTCAATAACCCAGAAGCACAAATTGAAGTTAATTAATAAGAAAAGAGTCGTCCATAAAAGGGCGGCTCTTTTAGTTTGGAGAAATATGATATTGTTGAGAATTTATCCTATTAAATCGTGTATCTAAATATTTTTATTCTAAGCTTTCGCTTAATTTTCACGCATAATATCAACACTTGTGGTTCTTTGGTCAAAATGTTTACCTACTGTAATAATATGGTCTAGGTTTTCATCGTAGTCATTCGCAAAGACGATGGCATAAAGCAGATTAAGCAGATAAATAATAGAAGTATTTGAGGTAAAATTACCAATTTTTGAATAGAGTTTTTCCCGTGTAGTAATGTGTAAGCGACAATCGCTCATTTGGGAAATTTTATTGTCACCAATACTAGTCAGACTGATGATAGGGACCTTTCTATGTTTAAGAATCTCCATATTTTTAATCAAACTAGCATTTTCCCCTGAATAGGAAATGATAATAGCACAGGAGTCTTGGTCTGAATGATAAGCTTCATAATCTACATAATGAAAGGAAGAGGCAATAGTCACGTCGCGGTTAATCCGACGCATCTTCGTTACAAATTCTTGAGAAATCATGGCATTTGTGTGACTACCAAATATCTTAATATTCTTAGCCTTTAATAGAATATCTTGTGCCTTTTGAATCTCTTGGTAATCCAATAAAGATAAAGTGTCTTGGATGGTATTTTGTTCTAAGTTAGCCATTTTATTGGCAATGGTTGCTAGGGAATCATTTTTTTTAAAAGGACGATTGGCGTCAACGGCGTTGTAGTGGCTATTTAAATATACCCATTCGTCAAGGTAGGCCGATCTTAAATCGGTCCAACCTTTAAAACCTAGTTTCTTGGCAACGCGGATGAGGCTAGTTGGATTAGTATGGGTAATTTCTGCAAAATGTGTCGTCGTTAATTGGTCAAGTTTTTCAGGATGTTCAATCATGTACTGCACTAAGGATTGTTCAGCGTGGGAAAAATGTGTGGATTTCATTTGTTCAATCAGCAACATGGCGGTGCCCCCTTTTTACAAATAATAGCATATTTTGTGTAAGAGTGACACAAGATTTTAGATTAGTTGGGCTTACTTTGTGTTTAGCCTTACTATTTGATTTGTTCATATTGTAAAGGGTTACAATATCGAATATGATGAAGGTGATCAAAATATAGGAGGTTACACAGGATGGGTAAAGGTTTAAAAATTGTCACAATTGGTGGCGGTTCTTCGTATACACCAGAATTGATTGAAGGGTATATTAAACGTAAAGATGAAATGCCAATTGAAGAGATTGTCTTAGTGGATATTGAGGCAGGGCAAGAAAAATTAAATATTGTTGGTGAAATGGCTAAACGAATGGTGAAAGCGGCTGGTCTAGACTGGAAGGTTACTTTAACCTTAGACCGGTTTAGTGCTTTGAAAGATGCGGACTTTGTAACGACACAATTCCGTGTAGGTTTACTGGATGCTCGTGTGAAAGATGAGCGAATTCCTTTATCTCATGGCATCCTAGGACAAGAAACAAATGGTGCCGGTGGGATGTTAAAGGCCTTTAGAACAATCCCAATTATTGGCCAAATTATTGAAGATATGAAAGTACAATGTCCGGATGCTTGGTTGATTAACTTCACTAACCCAGCAGGGATGGTAACAGAAGCGGCAATCAAACAATTTGGCTGGAAACGCACAATCGGTTTGTGTAATGTGCCAATTACCCACTGTATGGATATCGCTGGTCAATTAGATGTAGACCAAGAAGACTTGTTCTACCAATTTGCCGGTATTAACCACTTCCACTGGCATAAAGTTTGGGACCGCCAAGGAAAAGAATTAACTGCTAAAGTAATTGATTTATTATACAAAAAATCAGAAGATGGTCCTGAGTCTGCCTTGAAGAATATTCACGATGCCAACTATCATATTGAACAAATTCAAGATTTAGGCATGTTACCTTGTGGTTACCACCGTTACTACTACTCTGAAGATGAGATGTTACAACATTCAATTGAAGAGTTTGAAGCAGGTGAAACGCGTGCACAAGTAGTGAAGAAAACTGAGCAACAATTGTTTGAGTTATATAAAGATCCAAACTTAGACTATAAACCTGAAGAATTAACACAACGTGGGGGAACTTACTATTCTGATGCTGCTTGTGAGGTAATTGCTTCTATTTATAACGATAAACGGACAGTAATGGTTGTATCAACAGAAAATAATGGTACGATCCAAGACTTACCATATGACGCTATTGTAGAGGTATCTGCCCAAATCACTAGTCATGGTGCGGTACCGTTCAACTGGGGCGAATTTATGCCTGCAGCACGTGGTATGTTGCAATTGATGAAAGGGATGGAAGAAACGGTTATCCGTGCTGCAATCGATGGCGATTATGGTGCTGCCTTACATGCCTTTACAATCAACCCATTAGTACCAGCCGGTCAAACAGCAAAACGTGTATTAGACGAATTATTATATGCGCATAAAGCCCACTTACCACAATTTGCTGATAAAATTGCAGAAATTGAAGCTAACCAACCAGATGTTGTGGCTTATGTAGACGAATTAATGCAATCAAATTAAGTGATTGTCATTTGAAAAATGATGATTAAAAATAACAAATATGTGTCATAAAAATAGCGTGTCTTGAGAAGTTGAGTAAGCTTCTAAAGGCACGCTATTTTTTGTCTATGATGAAAGTTGTTAAAAACCATATGCAGCATCTTTTTTGGCTTGAATTTCAGCTTGTACATCTGCCATTGTGAAGACATCGTCTACTAGGCGTTCGATTCGGAAAATAATGTCATCGCTGACGATTTCATTGCGACTGAAATAGCGGTCTTCAATGAATACATGCTTGTTTACGACCGTTGCTTTCATATAATTTAAAATGGGCATTAACTGGGTTTCTACCATTAAATAATGACGCGGTGAACCAGCGGTATTGATGATGCCTACTACTTTGTCACGGAAGGCATTTACAGGCAATAGGTCGAATAAGTTTTTTACTGTGGCAGGATAGGATGCTTGAAAAGTTGGTAGGGTGAAGACTAAGACGTCAGCTGCCATAATTGTTTTAAGAACTTCTCCAGTATCACCGGGATATTCAAAATAGTTACGCCCATCTGAAAAGACCATATCCTTTTCAGCTAGGTCGATGAGCTCAATATCCGTATTGGGTCGGTAGTTTTGAGCTTGTTTAATATATTCATCTGCGGCGACACGTGATTTAGTACCGACATTAGATCCGCTAATAACGACTGTCTTCATTATAGATTGACTCCTTTGTTTAAATATTTATCTACTTATTTTTATATAGTGTAACATGTTTGGCAAGTCTTAGAAAATCTTTTGTTTCGTTTTCGAATTATCATACGGATTGTTTGAATTGTCATAACTTTTATTGTAACCTATAGATAATCATTTATATTGTATAAACAAATTAGGAGGGGATCCGATGGGTGGTTTTAGAAGGTTTCTACAAATTATATTAACCTTAGTAGGCTTGGTTGCTTTATTATTTGCAATTGCGCTGTTTTACCCAATTCAATACCTAACACCTTTCGTACAAGATACTATATTAGGCAATACTTATGGTCAATGGGCCATGCTAGCTGGTTTAGCCTTTGTAGCCTTAGTTGTGTTAGTTGTTTTCCTACAGGCTGTTATGGCACCAGCGAAACGTGACCACTTAGAAGTGAAAACCGATGCTGGTGTATTAAGCTTTACCAAGCATTCTGTAGAAGATACAGCAGTTCGTGCTAGTCAACGAGTAGCAGGGGTAAGATTCCCTGAGGCCAAGGTACGTTTCGGTAAACGACCGGAAGATACCAAAGTGAAAGTTGTCTTTCAAGTAGAAGAAGCGGCGAATGTGATTGACCTGGCTAGTCGGGTGCAAGAACGTGTTCGTGATACTGTCTCTGTTTCATTGGGCATTCCCGTAGAGGACGTCAATGTGAAGGTCAACCAAATTGACCGTAGTGTCGTAGTTGCTGAAAAACAAGCGAAACAAAAAGCAGTACCACGTGTGCAATAAGGAGGAGGGATAATATGTCAGAACGAAACAAACAAGAAGAACGTGCGATTTGGCGCCAATATAAAGGGCGGATTATCGGCTTATTATCAGCCTTTATTTTTGCACTGTTGTGGGTAGTCTTTAGTTTTGGGACTGCTTTACTGGTCTTCATCATCGCAGCAATCGGCTTTACGGTAGGTGCTTACTTTGATGGACAAGTGGATTTACGTGCTTGGTTACGATTTTTCATGAAGTAAATGAAGGGTTATCGGTTGATAATCAAAAATATTCACGCTATCATTAACTTATAGGTTATTTAAAGTTGGTTAGATGACCAACATAAATATTAGGAGGAATTAAATTATGGCTGAAACAAATGAACAAGTAAAACACGAAAATAATTTAGCTTTTGAACCTCGCGTGTTAGAACGCATTGCGAATAACTCAGTTCAAGATGTTGACGGCATTTTAGAGTTGAAAGGAAACTTCACATCTGGCGTGAAAAGCTTCTTCTCTTCTGAAGATGATCAAATAAAAGGTGTTAATGCTGAAGTAGGTAGCAAAGAAGTAGCCATCGACTTAGAAGTAATTGCTGAATATGGCAAAAATATTCCTGCAGCCTTTGACAAAACAATTGAAAAAGTTAAAGCAAATGTTGAAAAAATGACTGGTTTAAAAGTTGTTGAAGTAAACATGAACGTTAACGATGTGATGACACGTGCAGATTATCAACAACAACAATCTGAAGATGAACGTAAACGTGCAGAAGAACGCCGTCGAGCCCACCAAAACGGTGAGTATACAGATGGTTCAAGAGTACAATAATAACTAACATACATGGATAGCTAGTATCTATTACCATGTGTAGGAGGGTCGGCCAAGTGTCGATCCTTTTCTTATCCATAAAATTTAGGTAAGATAGAGGCAACAAAGCGTGCAGATTAAACTGGAGGGTTTAAGATGAAAACAATGATTTTACTAGGTGAAGGTTACGAAGAAGTAGAAGCAATCACAGTTATTGATTACCTACGTCGAGCAGAAATCCCAATAGATATCGTATCTATCAACGAAACGCTATCGACAATTGGTGACCATGGCATTGAGATTATGGCAGATAAACTGTTAGATGATATTGATACTGATGGCTATGACATGGTCATTACGCCAGGTGGACGCCCAGGTGCAGAAAAATTGGCCAAGGATAAAAGAGTAACTGACTTGATTGCTAAACAAGTAGCGAATGATAAATACGTTTCGAGTATTTGTGCTTCACCAATCGTTCTTGAAGCAGCAGGCATCACAAAAGACTTGGAAGGGACATGCTACCCAGGCTTTGAAGACCAAGTGCATTACAAGACCTTCCACGAAGATATCACTTACTACGATGAAAACCATAAAGTATTGACCTCACGTGGACCAGCCACAGCAGTTTATTTTGCCTTGGACATTATTCGAATTCTAAAAGGCGATGCTAAAGCGCAAGAGATTGCTGATGGTTTATTATTACCAATGGTTGAAGGGAAAAAGGGGTAAACGTATTATGGCTGACAAACCCCTGGTAAAAATGGTGCGGGGTTACCAAAAGTATATTTCCCCAATGTTTCCGCCAACTTGCCGTTACTATCCATCGTGCTCAACTTATATGATCCAAGCAGTCAATAAACATGGCACACTTAAGGGGGCAGCTATGGGTACAGCGCGTATTATTCGTTGTAACCCAATGGTGCCAGGGGGGCTAGATCCAGTACCAGATCATTTCACCTTACGTCGCAACCGTGAGGAAATGTCTGACGAAGACCGGGCATATTTGATTGCACAAATGGAGAAACATGACCACCATCATGAAGTAGAATAGTAGTAAAAGACGTGGCGAAAGATATTTTGCCACGTCTTTTTTTGAAATTAAAATAGGAAGGTAGCGGGAAATGATACTTAGCTTAAAAAGATTCGCCCTTTTTCAAAAAAGGGGTTTACCTTTACCTAAGGGCAGGCTTTATTATATATATTGAGAGGTGAGTAGGATGTATACAATAGGAGAATTGGCCGATTTGGCTGGTGTGACAAGGAAAACTTTACGCCACTATGACAAGATAGGTTTATTAGAACAACAAACTTTATCTGAGGCGGGTTACCGAGTCTAATAATGTTTATATGCATATATATTTTGTAAAAAGTACAAAAAAATAGCGTATGGTAATCGCCATACGCTATTTCATATGATTAAGGATGCTCACATTCCGATAAACGGTTTGTGTCACAGCTTGATAATCGGGTTCGCTCGACCAGCTCAAGCCTGCTTCAGACTAATTTGCAGCTGATTACATCAGCTACTGCATTATTCTTCCAGCATTATTGAGCTTAGCGGTCTCACTCACACCTTCTTTTTACTCTACGCCGAATTCTTTGCTTACTTGATCTGCGATTCGTTTCGCGTAGTTGTATGCTTCTTCATCGGTTTGGGCTTCTACCATAACACGTAATAGGTTTTCTGTTCCTGAAGGGCGTACTAAGATACGGCCGTTGCCGTCCATTTCTGTGTTCACTTCATCAATAACTTGCTGTACCGTTGCAGAATTCATTGCTTCTGTTTTACCTTCACGTGTTACACGTACATTGATTAATTCTTGAGGGTAAGTTTTCATTTCACCAGCTAATTCAGATAATTTTTTACCTGAAGTTTTTAATACATGTAGTAATTGTACTGCTGATAAAAGGCCGTCACCTGTGTTGTTGTAGTCCATGAAAATGATATGACCTGATTGTTCTCCACCAAGGTTATATCCGTGTTCACGCATTTCTTCAACCACATAACGGTCACCCACTTTAGTTTGTGGTGCTTTCATGCCTGCTTCTTCAACTGCTTTGTGGAAACCTAAATTAGACATTACAGTTGACACGATTGTGTTGTCGTTTAATTTACCACGTTCGTTTAAGTATTTACCACAGATGAACATCATTTGGTCACCGTCTACTAGGTTACCTTCTTCGTCAACTGCTAAACAGCGGTCGCCGTCACCATCGAAGGCCACACCGACATCAGCACCTGTTTCCTTTACAAGGGCTTGTAATTTCTCTGTATGTGTTGAACCAACACCTTCGTTGATGTTGATACCATCTGGAGAAGTCGCCATTGTTGTAAAGTCAGTACCTAAGTCAGCGAATAAACGGTTAACTAATGGTGAGGTGGCACCGTTAGCGCCGTCAACTGCCACTTTAATACCTGATAAATCACCAGAAATTGTTGATACTAGGAATTCTAAGTATTTACCAACTGCACCTGGGTTAGCGATCACTGTCCCTAACCCTTCAGCTGATGGACGTGGTAACGTATCTTCTTCTTGGTCTAATAATGCTTCGATTTCTTCCTCTTGAGCGTCAGACAATTTGAAGCCGTCAGAACCAAAGAATTTAATCCCATTGTCTGGTGCAGGGTTGTGGCTTGCTGAAATCATGACACCAGCAGTTGCACCGGTAGTACGAGTTAAATAAGATACAGCTGGAGTTGTAATAACGCCTAATTGTTGCACTTCAATCCCTACTGATAATAAACCAGCAGTTAAGGCTTGCTCTAATAATTGACCTGAGATACGTGTATCGCGGGCAACTAGAACACGCGGATGTTCCATTCCTTCTGGTGCATGTTGCATTAACACGTGACCACCAAAACGACCCAATTTAAATGCTAATTCTGGTGTTAATTCTTCATTCGCTAAACCGCGAACCCCATCAGTACCAAAATATTTTCTCATAATTTACTCCTTTGTTTTTGAAAGTGAATATCGATTTTTTCGTCGATTTCGTTATAGTATAACATTTACTGATTCATAATTAAAAATTATAGATATGTTTCTTGCCTTGAAAAAGGCAGTCTAGATTACACTGGTTAATACTAGGAAAAACTAGCTAAAAAAGCAAGTATTGCGTTAAAGACATTTGCGCTAGAAGAGCTAGAGACGCTTTCTGAACTTGTTGAATTGATTTGATCGGCTTGGACATTGCCGTTGCCATTTTGTAAGTTGTTACTGACGCCAGTCGTTACGCCAACTTCGCTCGTGGTTGAACTGGTGCTGTCGCTGATGTCGCTATCACTTGTCGTATCTTCTTCAATAGTGGATTCATTACCGCTAGTGCCGTTTTCGCTACTCGTAGCACTTTCTTCGCTAGACTCGCTTGAAGCGGTGTCTGAGCTGGCGCTATCCTCATCGCTTTCTGATGAGGCACTAGATGACGCGCTAGATGATGACGAAGATGAAGACTCGTTAGCCGTTGGCACCACTTGGACCCGAACGCTTGAAGGATCTGAACTCGTTACACCATCAGGTAGGACAATGGGCGCGTCTACAGTAGTCGTTGTTGTAATCCTTGATACATCAACGGTTGCAGACACGCTTTCAGTGTTATTGATGGTATCGTAGTCACCAGATAAAGTCGCGTGCTGGCTGTCTAAAATCGTTGCTTCATAGGTGTAGCCTTCGCGTTCGTTGGTGATATTGGCTTCAATAGGGACCGACACACCTTCAGGCGAAACTTGAACGGTCACGTCAACCTCACTTGGGTCGGTGTTAATATTCAAGATATCACCGTCCGCATTTTCTGTAATGACAGTGGCGGTTGTGGTGTAGTCTTCAGATAAGTTATCTGGAATATTTACGACTGTATAAACTTGGCTCACGCTTTCAATGTCAGATGTCGAACCAGTTAAGGTGACAGAATCTTGGCTTAAAGACACATCTGTAATTTCGTAACCATCCGCAACTGCAGATTCATTAGACATTTCCACTTGGACTGGATATTCAGTTGTTTGTAGCGAATCAATTGAAATATTGACGCTTGAAGGTGAAATCTCATAAGACACGGCTTCTGAAACATTTTCCAATTGTAATTGGATGTAATGAGACCCTTCGCCTAGATCGGTTAAGTCTTCTGTGATGACGCGGAAGTCATCGGCTTCAAGTGTTTGTTCGATTAAGTTTTTTGGTCCCGATAAACTGACAGAAACGCTATCTGGTAGACCAGTGACGTAATACGCATCCACGTTTCCATCTATATAAACAGGCACGTTATAAATCGTTTCCGTTGTCGCTTCGCTGACGTTTTGGAAGAAAGTCACTGGATTTTCCGAATACTGCTCAGCCTTCACATATACAAACATTAAGATAGATAGGAAGAGCGATAATATTAACAGGGCAATTCGATTGTTATAAAACTTATTGATCATCTGACTTGCCACCTCCTGTTAATTGGTTAAACCAGTTAGTTAAGAAGTTATCATTCGCTTCCTCATCAGTAGTGTTGATGAAATTGTCTGCTAGAATGGTGTACAACTCATCTTGACTAAGGTCGCGGGTAATCTCGCCACGTTCAGTAATTGAAATACCACCTGTTTCTTCTGAGACGACGATTGTGATGGCATCTGTTACTTCACTTAAGCCTACAGCAGCCCGGTGTCTAGTCCCTAATTCTTTAGGAATCTCCGAGTTTTCTGAAAGCGGCAGGTAAGAAGCGGCAGAAGCAATTTCTAAATCTTGAATAATCACGGCACCATCATGTAGGGGCGTATTTGGGATGAAAATGTTAATCAATAATTGAGATGATATGGCTGAATCTAATCGAATCCCAGTAGCTGCGTATTCATTTAAAGGTTGCGAACGTTGTAGGGAAATCAAAGCACCAATCCGTCGTTTACCCATGTACTCGCAAGCTTCAACTAAATCGCGCACCATTTTTTCGTTTGGATTGCGGGCCCCAGCTTCACGTTTACCAGCAAAGAATTGTTGTCCCAAATGATCTAATCCTCGTCTGATTTCAGGTTGGAATATGACAATCGCACCAACGACAGACCATTGGATAATATTGTTCATGATCCAATCTACCGTCTTCAACTGGAAGAGGGTGGAAATAATTTTAATCAGCAAGAAGATGAAAACCCCGTTCAAAATATTGAAGGCTTTCGTATTCTTTAGGATCTTCAAGAGCTGGTAGATAAACAACCAAACAATCAAAATATCAATTAGATTGAAAACATTCGTCCAGGAAATAATACCAGACCAATCTATTTGCATGCGTCTATCCTCCATTCTAAGTTTTCTCACTATAAAGTATACCATATCAGCCTTTTATCGATAGAAACTTAAGACACATTTCCCAAAAATGTTTATAATGGTAGAAACAAGTAAACTGGAGTGAAGGAGGGATGGCATGTTACTTGGACAATTGATTATGGATGCTGGGCAAGTGACCCGAAAGGCCTGCAAACGCCTATTGAAAGATGGCCATGTCAACGTTGACGGCCAAGTTGTCACAGAATTCGCCACCGTTGTGGACCCCAGCTGGCAAGAGATTACCGTCGACCAAGTAGTAATTGATCGCCATTTTGGCCATACCTATTACTTGGTCCATAAACCCAAAGGCTACCTGTCAGCCAATAAAGACCAGACCCACCCAACGGTCATTGACCTGATTCAACCAGCAGATAATCCCGGCGATTTAGCAATTACCGACCGTCTAGACCGCGATGCCCATGGACTCGTCTTCGTCACCAACAATGGCCAGCTCCATTACATCTTCCAACAACCCAAATTTGATATTCCAAAAACTTACCGCGTCAACGTGAATGGCCTTATTGATGGCAAAATGGTTGCACAATTTCAAGCGGGTGTCATTTTTCAGGATGGCACGATCTGTAAAGCGGCAAGGCTTGAAATCATTTCGGCAAGCCCGCAATCCTCAACTGGTTTAGTCACTATTTCAGAGGGGCGCCGCCACCAAGTGAAGAAAATGTTCCTTGCTTGCGGAGTAAAAGTCACAGACTTATACCGACAAGCAATTGGCGATTTAAGAATTGACGGCCTAGCGGAAGGGGGTTATCGCCAACTAAATGAAGCGGAAATCCAGTCACTCAAAAGTATCTTTCTTCTATATAATAGGCGTAAAGAAAGTTGAGGGAAAAGGGCGGTAAAATAAGCCAAAAAAAATTTCCAAAAAACTTTTGCCCAAACTATTGAAATCTATAATATCTGATGATATACTACTTAAGTACGATATTTTTGAGAGGTTAATTCTCAAGGATACGTTGATATATGGAGGGATAGCGAAGTGGCCAAACGCAGCGGACTGTAAATCCGTTCCTTCGGGTTCGAAGGTTCAAATCCTTCTCCCTCCATTACATTGGGATATAGCCAAGCGGTAAGGCAACAGACTTTGACTCTGTCATGCGTTGGTTCGAATCCAGCTATCCCAGTAATATAAAGCGAGAAGACTAGGCGAGAGCTTGGTCTTTTTTTATTGCTTTGAAACAAGTAAATACCTGATAGCGTATCTAACTATTTGTATTATTCGATATTTAAAAAGAATATTTCGCAAGTATCATATGTCATGTTACAGAACCATTGCGATTTGACACAAATTAGAAACATTGATATATAGATCTTTTTAATAACTTTGTTTATTTACTTCATAATAAAAACGCATATTTTTCAAATAATATGACATAGTTTGTGAAAATAATTACTTTTATCACTTTATATATATAGCTCAAGCTTTATAGTGTTACAGAATTATTACAAATTTACACGAGGTTTTCAAAAACCCCGGATTTAATGTCAAGGCGGTTAAGAGGCTTTAACAGATGCCTGATTTACATGACTTAAAAAAAGGCCCATGTTAAGATATTGCTTGTAGATGAGACAGGTGTTCTTTATCTAGAATATAGCCGCACGATAAAGATGCGGTAAATAGCGGGTCATCCACTAGATGGCAGCAGACAACTTAAAAAAATTAAAAAGCAGTATTCTTATTAAGGAGAGTATTTACACATGAAATTGAACAAAATTATCTTAGGTACGTCATTTGCATTAGCAGGTTTATTCGCTGCTACAAACAACAATAACGTAGAAGCGGCTACTTGGTCTGCTCGTACAGTTGCTGAAGTTTCAGCTGATTTAGAAGCTACAGATGACACAACTACTTCATACACTATTCAATACGGTGATACTTTAGCAGCTATCGCTAAAGCATCTGACGTAAGTGTGAATGCATTAGTTGCAATCAACGACATCCAAAACGCTAACGTCATCTTCCCAGGAACTAAACTTTCATTTACAAAAGATGAAACAACTGGGGAAGTAAACGAAGTAACTGTAGAAGACTCTGCAACTGAAGAAGCAACTACTTATGATGTTGCTGAAGAAGTGGTAACTGAAACTATTTATGAAGCACCAGCTGAAGAAACTTATGTAGCAGAAGAAACTACATACGAAGAACCAGCAGCTGAAACAACTGCTTCAACTACTTCATACTCAAGCAACTCAGCTAAAGAAATCATCGCTCAACGTGAGTCAGGTGGATCTTACACAGCTTACAACGCTGCAGGTGGATACTATGGTCGTTACCAATTAAACCCTACATTAGTAGCATACGGTGCATCTCCAGCTGAGCAAGAAGTTGCTGCTGACAAATATGTTGCTGAACGTTACGGTTCATGGGATGCTGCTTTAGCATTCTGGAATGCTAACGGTTGGTACTAAGATAAAGTTTCTTCTATTTAGAAACGGTTATTTAAAATACAAACAAACGAGTCAGGTTTTTCCTGGCTTTTTTGTATTATTGCAATCTAATTAGCGGATAACCTATATATCTTCTTAAGAGAAGGTTAAATTATAGGCATTAACATCTAAAAAGATTGACAATATCTTTTTGTATTTATAGAATGAAAGAGCTATTACTTTTAATAAAATCTCAACATGAGATAGCGCTAGGCTTGCATAGCAAGTGACGAGGACTGAATTGATCGAAATATTCGGCGGATGATTCAGGGGTTGTACAATCCACAGGTGGGAAAAAAGTAAGGCAATCAATGATCTAGACCATCATTTTGCCTTATCAAATTACCGCCATGTACGTAGTAGCCAAATATAAAATGCGATAAGACACCTATTTGGATAGGGTCTAATTTTATGTCGCCAAATTAGGAGGAAACTGCAACATGTGTGGTATTGTAGGTTATATTGGAAATGGGTCAGCTCAAGGGGTATTATTAAACGGTTTAGAACGTTTAGAGTACCGTGGTTATGATTCAGCAGGTGTATACGTTGTCGATGGAAATGGTCAAAACGGTCATTTATTCAGAGAAGAAGGACGTATCGCTAAACTACAAAGTGAAGTGGACATGTCATTAGATGCCCACACAGGTATTGGACATACACGTTGGGCAACACACGGTGAACCAAGTGTTCGCAATGCCCATCCACATCAATCATCAACAGGTCGTTTCACATTAGTACATAATGGTGTTATTGAAAACTACCGGGAAATGAAAGAAGATTTCTTATCTGACCTGACTTTCCACTCAGATACAGATACAGAAGTTGCTGTAAACTTAATTGAGCACTTCGCATTAACAGAAGGTTTAGATGCAGAAACTGCATTCTTAAAAGCCTTAAACGTGATTGAAGGTTCATACGCATTTGCTTTAATCGATTCAGAACAACCAGGTGTTGTATTTGCAGCGAAAAACAAATCACCTTTATTAATCGGTAAAGGTACTGACTTCAACACAATCGTTTCTGATGCAATGGCATCAATCGATTTAACTGACCAATACGTTGAAATTCATGACGGTGATATGGTTATCTTAACTGAAGAAAACGTTACAATTAAAAACCTAGCTGGCGAAACAATCGAACGTGCACCATATACTGCACAATTAGATGCCAATGACTTAGATAAAGGGACATACCCTTATTATATGATCAAAGAAATTGATGAGCAACCAGCTGTAATGCGTCGTATTATCCAAGAATACTCTGACGATAACAACGAATTAACAGTTGACCAAGAAATCATCGATGCGATTAACGCAAGCGACCGTATCTACATCATCGGTGCAGGTACTTCAATGCATGCAGGTTTAGTTGGTAAAAACATCATCGAAAAAATGGTTAACATTCCAGTTGAAGTTCACGTAGCATCTGAATTTGCATACAATATGCCGGTATTGAGTGAAAAACCATTCTTCATTTACTTAACACAATCTGGTGAAACTGCAGATAGTCGTCAAGTATTGGTTCAAACCAACAAATTAGGCTACAAATCATTAACAATTACTAACGTGAAAGGTTCTACTTTATCACGTGAAGCTGACTACACATTATTATTACATGCAGGTCCAGAAATCGCTGTAGCATCAACCAAAGCATATACTGGCCAGATTGCAGTAATGGCTGTATTGGCTGAAGCATTGCGTCGCAATTTAGGCTTTGAAGCCAAATTCGATATGGAACATGAATTGTCAATTATTGCTAATGCTATTCAAGTCATGATTGACGATAAAGATGAAATTCATGAATTAGCGACTGAATTATTCACTGATAAAGCAAGTGCTTTCTATATTGGTCGTGGAATTGACTATGAGGTAAGCCGTGAAGCTGCTTTAAAAGTAAAAGAGATTTCATATATTCAAGCTGAAGGGTTTGCTTCAGGTGAATTGAAACATGGTACAATCTCACTTATCGAAGATGGCACACCAGTTATCGGTGTAATCACACAAGAGAATACCGCTGCACACTCTCGTGGTAATATTGAAGAAGTGCGTTCGCGCGGAGCGAATACATTAATCATCTCTATGGAAGGTTTGGACCGTGAAGGTGACGATATTGTCATCCCAGCAGTAGAACCATTGTTATCTGCACTTGTATCAGTTATTCCAACGCAGTTACTAGCATACTATGCGTCATTAGACCGCGGTTTAGATGTAGATAAGCCACGTAACCTAGCGAAGTCAGTAACAGTAGAATAATAAACCTTATCACGAATTACATTTTCGAGCTTAACTCGTTTGATTGTCTAATTATGTGAGAAATAGGCTGGGGGAACCTTGCTTCTGAATCAATGCCGCCCATGCGAAAAAGGCCAAGCAATTAGCCATTGCTTGGCCTTTTTATCATTCATTTATGATATGAAGACGGTTTTTGATTACAGATTACATTCTTAAGTGTTAGCCATCTATACAATAGTCTTTATTCATTACATCATGATTGGTTAGAATATAAAACGCCTTTTCCGCAGACCACGCTACATATATAATCTCATGCAATATTGTATAACCCTCTTTATTCAAATTATCCAGTAACCATTTTCTCGTCAAGCCATGCGTTTCCAAAACCCTATCTTGAATGATGCCATGATCAACAAGCATTAAGGCAATATGGTTATCTTCTTGAGATTTTTTCAATACACTGACTTGACCAGCGCTTTCTAGAATAACGTGTTTAGCATTTTCAAGGGAAAAACATTGTTGTTGCCTTAACATGGTCCTTAATTGTTCCATTTCAATATGATTTTTAGAGAGCGCTTTTAAGTTTATTACGCCATCTCTAACAATGATAGAAGGTTCACCTTTTAATAAACGACTTACCTTTGTATTTTTCTGCACTATTCTTTCAATGATGTAAATAAGGGCTCCCCATAGAAATAGAGCGAATACAAGATGCCCTATATTTATTTTATCGTCATATATAGATTCCTCTAAAATGCCACCTAATACCAAAGTATAAATAAGATCAAAAGGAGTAACGTCCGCCAAAGCTTTTTTACCTAACACACGTGTGACTAGCATAAGGCTGACTAAACCAAAAACAAGTTTAAGGCTTATTGAAAGTAGCATATAAATCCTCCTTAAATATCATTATAAAGCGATGCATGTGCTTCAATTTTTTTATTTTTCTATTAAAAAGTATATACAATCTAAAAGTATTGTCGTCATATAGTGCCAAAATTATTTGTTTGTTTAAAATCCTCAGCAAAGGGCCTTTTAGGAGAAGTGATGCAGTGTCTAAGTCGCATCTACTCGTGTTTACAAATTAAAGCAACCAACATGCTGAGTACATGAAGATTAAAGGCACACTAGTTGAAAGAATATGTAGTTATAGATTAAGGCTAGCAGTGACTTAGTCGATTAAATAAATAATAAGAGATTCAAGTTTATCCTTACAGGTAAACTTGACCTCTTATTACAGATTTTATTTATCATTATCATTTAACTATGCATGTTGATTATTCAGTAGAGATGGTGCTACCACCTGTGATTTTAATAATTTCACCACTGATATAAGAAGAATCATTTGAAGCAAGTAAAACATAAGTCGGCGCAAGTTCAGCAGGCTGACCAGAACGTGCTAGTTGAGTGTCTTGCCCAAAACTTTCGAGTCCACCTTCTAGTTGTCCACCATCTAATTGTAAAGGTGTCCATACTGGACCAGGTGCTACACCATTGACCCGAATGCCTTTTGGTGCAAAGTATCCAGATAATAGGGCAGTGAAAGTTGATATTGCACCGTTAGTTACGGCGTAATCAAAGAATGAAACAGAAGGATTAAATGAATTCACGGAAGAAGTTGTAACAATTGTACTGCCAGGCTCTAGGTATTTTTCAGCTTCTTTCACGGATTCATACATACTGATAATATTTACTTGGAAGGTGTCTCTTACTTGTTGCATTGGTAGATCTTCAAGCTTTTCATGAGCAATTTGTTGCGCCGCATTTAAAACTAAAATATCTAGTGCACCAAAGGCCTTAACAGTTTCTGACACAATTTTAGCGCCATTTCCCTCTTCCTTAAAATCGTATGGTAATAAGAGTGCTTTACGACCTTCTTTTTCAATCAACTCTTTTACTTCCTCAGCGTCTGATTCTTCGCCTGGTAAGAAATGGATGGCCACATTGGCACCTTCTCTTGCGAAAGCGATCGCTACCGCTCGACCAATACCTGAATCTCCTCCTGTAATTAGCGCATTACGACCGGTTAGTTTTCCTGAGCCTTTATAAGTGTTTTCACCACAGTCAGGTACAGGTTTCATTTTATTTTGCAGAGCCGGTCCCTCTTGGTCTTGTTTAGGGAATCCGTCTTTATGATATAGTTCCTTTGGATTTTTTAAGTTAGACATATGAAATTCCTCCTATGTGACCTATCCAATATTAGTTATATTATTCACTATAACAACGCTTTATTAGATTTGCAAATATTTACCATTATCTTATAAAGCGTTGTGCGATACCCTCTATTAATCTCCGATATGCATACGAAAGTTTTGTAAAAGGAAGATGCAATAAATAAAAGACACAGGGTATAGTATAAGTATGAATCATTGAAAGGCAAAATGATTGTAAGTTGTATACACTGACTAAAGGAAGGATTGTAGTAATAAGGAATGTACAGATAAATAGCCCATGACAACGACTCTAAGTCTGTCATAGGCTATTTGTTTATTTTAAAGTAACTCGGTGGCTATTTATTTAAGAGGCTTGCAGCAGCCCTATCTAGGTAAACGGCCACATTAGGATGTTCTTGTAACAGGCTTGCAGGTACCTCTTCAGTCACAGGGCCTTCAACCATATCCTTAACTGCTTGAGCTTTAGATTCACCAAAAGCGAGTAGTAGTATACGTTTGGACTGCATGATAGATGCTAGTCCCATAGAGAAAGCTTTGGTTGGTACATCTTCTACAGAATCGAAGAAACGAGCATTTGCTTGAATAGTACTTTCTGCTAAGTCTACTAATTGCGTTTTCGTATGGCGAGAAGAACCTGGCTCGTTGAAACCGATATGCGCATTTTGTCCAATACCTAGAATTTGTAAATCAATTGGATGCTCATCTAATAGTGCATTGTAGCGAGCAATTTCTGCCTCAACATCTGTTGCTAAACCGTTAGGGATGAACGTTTCTTTGAAAGGTTTCTTACTGAAAAGGTGCTTGTCCATAAAAGTTGCGTAGCTTTCTGGGTGGTTAGCCGGCAAGCCAAAATATTCATCTAGGTTTAAAGCAGTTGCGTTACTAAAGTCTAAGTCAGAAGATGTTAAATATTCATATAAATCTTCTGGTGTTGAACCCGTTGCTAAACCAAAAGTTGTTGCACCGCTGGCTAATGCCTGGTCAAATTCATGGAAAACCTCTTTAGATGCTTCTTTTGCGGTATCAAAAATCTTGATATCCATAAATAATCCTCCTAAAATGTGAATTTTTGATCAAAATCTGAACTTTACTGTTAGTCTATCATAGAAATGTAGAAAGAGGAACAAGGAAAAAGTGTCATGCTTAAGTGTGCCAAACTTACATGCTGAAATCATTGTAACCGCTTCCGATTACGAATAAGATAATAGATGAATTAAACAAAGGAGGAGAACGCTCGTGTCGGAGAAAACGAAAAATTCAGGTTTAAAGGCATCAGTTCAAAAATTAGGTTCTTATTTATCTAGTATGGTTATGCCTAATATAGGCCAATTATTAGGTGGAGATTATTACAACTCTTGGAAATACAGACTTAATTGCTGAAATTGAAGGCAAGATTCAATAGTTCATATTGAAAGATGATAAATAACAATATTGAAAAAGGGATTGCAGTATCGAATTGCAGTCCCTTTTTTATCTTTTGTGATAGGAAATTTCGTTCAAAAGACGACGGGAATCGATATGTCCATTTTATTGATATGATAAGGAATAAAAGGTAAAGTTGCCATAACTAGTTAGATAAAATCGATGAAAGATTTTTCAGAAAGGACGGTAGCAGATGAGTGATTTTCAACCATCAAAAGCGGTGCAATCCTTGCCAAGGCAATATTTTTCGAGTTTGACAAAGACGATTGCTGACCTCAAAAGTCGCTATGATGATGTAATTGATCTAGCAGTAGGCACTCCGGACTTACCAGCACCCAATGCTTTGAAAGAGGCTTTGAAGTTAGCTATTGATAAGTCACAACATGACCGATACGGAGCTTACCGAGGGGAGGATTTCTTTAAGGAAGCGGTGGCACATTTTTATCAGTCACAGTTTGGCGTTACAGTAGATCCAAAAACTGAAGTGGCCTTATTCCATGGGTCTAAAGAAGCTATTATGAAGGTGAGTCAAGTGCTGGTGGACCAAGGGGATGGTATTTTATTACCCAACCCCACCTACCCAGACTATTTATCCGCTGTTGGTTTAACACAAGCAGAAACCATCTTTATGGACCTATTAGAAGAGAACGACTTTCTAGTGGACTTTAACCAACTAAGTCACGTAGATCTTGATAGAGCCCGGCTAATGTACCTAAATTATCCCAACAACCCAACAGGCGCCTTAGCAACGCAAAATTTTTTTGAAGAAGCAGTGGCAGTAGCCAAGAACAACAATATTTTTGTGGTTCATGATTTTGCTTATGGACCGTATGTTTTTGATCACGAGAAGACCATATCATATTTGGAAACGCCATGTGCTAAGGAAGTCGGACTTGAATTATTTTCTTTGTCTAAAATTTACAATATTCCAGGATGGCGGATTGGTTTTGCAGTGGGAAATGCCCAGGTAGTGGGTTATCTAAATAGCCTACAAGACCATACGACAGTCGGTATGTACGGGGCTATGCAAGAAGCGGTTGCTACTTTAATGGTAGAAGAAAATCAAGATTTTATTGATGAAATGAAAGCTACTTATCAAGCTAGACGAGATGCAGTCATTCGTATATTTGTCCAGGTGGGTATTGAAGTGTTGCCATCTAAGGGAACAATTTACCAATGGATGAAGACGCCAAGTGGGGTAGATGCAGAGACTTTTGTGCAAATTCTTGCTGAAGAAGTGCATGTGGCAGTGGCGCCGGGTAATGGTTTTGGTAGTGCAGGAGAGGGGGATATCCGAATTGGCTTAATTGCTGATACAGTTATTTTGCAAGAAGCGGCTAGTAGGATTGCTCGAGTATACAAGCAATTCAATAACTAAACATTATATATGGAGGAGAATAACAGATGAAGAAACGGACTAAAGGGTTACTAACGGTATTAGGGGCGGCGACACTTGCATTAGGAGGGTGTTTTAATCAAGCAAGTGAATCAACAGCTACAAGTGAAGATGAGACGGCAACGTCGTCAGGCTTGTTAGAAGATGGCGTTCTAAAGATTGGTGTCACAGCTGGTCCCCACGAAGATATTTTTGAATTAGTAAAAGAAAGGGCAGCAGCGGATGGTTTGGATATTGAATTAGTAGTGTTCAATGATTATATTGCACCAAATACCGCCTTAGCGGATGGTGAATTAGATCTTAACTCTATCCAAACTGGCCCTTATTTAGAAACCGTGATCGCAGATACAGGCTATGAATTCACACAGGCCTTTGAAAATATCACGATTCCAATGGGGATATACTCTGAACAGTACGATACAGTAGATGAATTACAAGAAGGCGATACGATTGCAGTACCAAATACCCCTTCTCAAGAAGGTCGTGCACTTCTAGTATTAGAACGAGCTGGTGTGATTACTTTGCCTGAAGGGTTAGGCATTGCTGCTACAGTGGATGATATTGAAGGAAATCATTTGAATTTAAACTTTATTACAGGAGATCCGGCCCAATTTATCGCTCAATTACCCGATGTGGCTGCGGCAGGTATCAACTCAAATTATATTTTAGACGCCGGTTTGAGTGCAGAAGAGTTGGCCATTGCTATGGAAGATCCTGAAGATACTACATGGGTAAACTGGGTTGTATCACGTACTGAGGACGCCGAAGATCCCGTTATCGCACAACTAGAAGAATATTATAAGACAGACGAAGTTAAAACCTTTATCGAAGAAACATTCAAAGGTGCAGTAGTTGCTTCTTGGTAAAAAGTACAGCCGTTTTTATTCGACATTCACTGGTTTTTAGCTTATTCTTTACTTATAAGTATTGGAAGAGTTCAATGTTGAAGGAGCGATAAATATGCGACAAATTGCGATCCAGTTATGTTTCAACAACCAAGCTGAAGAAGCAGTTAAATACTACACTGAAGTTTTTAGTCAAAGTGAGATTACTCGTGAAATCCACTATCCAATGGCTAAAGGTGAAGCTGTTGCTTACGATTTTACGATCGAAAATCAAGCATTTGCAGCTTTTAATGGAGATAGTGATTTTAAAATGAACCCCTCATTCTCTTTGATGATATCGTTAGATACGGCTGAAGAGGTAGATACTTTATATGCTAAATTAGCAAAAGGTGGAAAAGACTTGATGCCGTTGGATGCTTATCCGTTTAGCGACCGCTATGCTTGGGTAGAAGATCAATTTGGTTTATCATGGCAAATTATGTTGGCACCAGACGTGCCAAAAAACCATAAAATCCGTGTATCTCTATTGTTTGCCGGTCAGTATTGTGGTCAAGCAGAGCAAGCTTTAAAGGATTATGCAACTATTTTTCAAATGGCAGCGCCAGGCCACATCAATTATTACCAAGAAGGTGAAGCTCAAGATGCGCGTGCTAAGGTGAATTATGCCGAGTTAAATGTTGGCGACCAACAATTAGTCCTTATGGACCATGGTTTTGGTAGTGATGAAGAGTTTTCTGAAGCTATTTCTTTCCAGATCATTGCTGGTGCACAATCAGAAGTAGATTATTACTGGGAAAAATTATCAGCAGATGGAAAAGCTGAACAAATGGGTTGGTTGAAAGATAGTCATGGTATTTCTTGGCAAGTAGTGCCACAAGCCTACTTACAAATCATGGAAACAGCCAATGAAGAACAAAAGAAACGAGTCCTAGATGCATTATTTAAAATGAAAAAAATGGATGTAGCGCGTTTAGAAAATGCCAAATTTGGTATCGGCTAACAAGCAATACGGAAGTGGACCTATGCCTATCGTGTCATAGGTCTTTTTGATTGTAAGGGTTTTTATTTTGGTTTAAAAATATTTCGATTATAATATATATAGAAATACAATTTAGAAAGGGGTCTTTTGATGGAATTAGGCTTATCAGGAAAGGTAGCTATTATTACAGGGGCCAGCCGTGGAATCGGATTTGAGACAGCTAAGTCATTAGCGAGCGAGGGAGCTGACGTGACAATTGTTGCCCGCCGTGAGGATCGTCTTGTCGATGCGCAAAGAGCTATTCAAGAAATCACAGGTCGAAAAGTCCACTATGTCGTTGGGGACGTAACTGTCGAAGAAGATGCTAAAAAAGTAGTTGCTGAGACAATTGATCAATTTGGTCGTATTGATATTTTAATTAATAATGCGGGTGGATCGTCTGCCCATAGTTTCGATGCAGTCGACAATGCTGAATGGCAACGAGACTTGAATATTAAAGTTTTTGGTGTAGTGAATTTTACTCGTGAAGTATTGCCATATTTTAAGAAACAAAATTCAGGCGCTATTGTGAATTTAACCGCTATCGCCGGAAAAACACCTCCAGCTAATTCATTGCCAACGTCAACTAGCCGTGCTGCTGGTCTTGGCTTAACAAAGGAATTAAGTAAAGAATTAGGTGAGTATAATATTCGTGTGAATGCTGTCTCTATTGGTTTAGTGCGTAGTGAACAAATCGAAAAACGTTGGCAAGACAACGCTGCTGATCAAACTTGGGAAGAATTTTCTAAAAGTCAATCAGCAAATACACCTTTAGGTCGTATTGGTGAAACGGTGGAAGCTGCCAATGCCATTACTTTCTTAGTATCTGATGCAGCTTCTTATATTTCGGGTGTGGCACTCAATATTGATGGTGGTGCGGCTTCAGTCATGTAAATATGTTTTACGGGTAACAAGCTTTGTAGAAGAGGATGTTGAAATACATGAAGAATGTATATAGTATCAATATTATCAAACAAGCGTATAATGTGGATGATGGGCGTCCACGTCATTCCTATGAAAACCAGATCCTACTCTATCATTTGGATGAAAACATCCAAAAAGAAGAATTGATTCGTTTTATTAAAGCGGATAATTTGGAAGAACCATACGAAGTTGTTGAAGGCACTTCAATCCAATGGGCGGTTGCTAAAGTTATTGATGTTTTTGAAGTTTTAGGACTTGAAGGTCAATTTGATGAAGGACAAGAGGTATATAGTAGATTTTTCCCGGATGACTATGATTTACCGGTTATTTTAGAAAAGTATTTCCCAGATTATGTGTTTGAGGATGTAAAAGAATAAACGTCTAGGTTGATTATCAGTGAGATAGATTAAAAAAAGGAAAAGGGTTAACCCTTTTCCTTTTTGCGTCCAAATAGAATTTGTAAGTCAATAGTAATACCATCTAATGCCATAGCTTCTGTCATTTGACTTTCGTTGGCGTGCCACATTAAGGGTGTCATTTGAATTAAATCGCGTAACTGCTCTTTATTTAATGGTCGATATTGTTGGTAGTGGCTATGACCAAAGTCATTGAAGGCTGCTTTAAATTTAGCAATGGACGCAGAAGAGTCGTGTTTTTGTTCATCCACTGGTAGAATGATTTTCCGTAATTCTTTTAAATAGTTAGGGCCGGGTACAATTTTTAGGGCCCAACCTTGTTCTGAAAGTGCTCGGTTTAGTTCAGCGTAGTTAGAGGGTGAAAGGATGGTAATCGTACCCTCTACTTGTCTATCTTTAAATGGTAATTGACTTAAATCAGCAACCACCCAAAGGGCTTTGGTATAGTGTTTGGCAGCGGAAAGGATACCATCTTTAGCTAAGTCTAAGCCTAGGAATTGTGGCATTTGATCTTGATCGTTGCCCACATGTGCTTGCCAAGTTTGTGCTAGCTGATTGAGGTGACTACCTTCTCCAGTGCCTAAGTCAATTAGGTTGCTAACTTGCGTCAAGTCTACCCCTTTTTCAATTAACAATTCTAAGATTTGTTGGTAAACGTCAGCGTATAGATTTGCGTCTTGCATGATTCGTTGGCGAGCAGTGAATAGGTCGCTGTTGTAGTGTGCTTCTTGGTGATTAGGTGCAAGGTTAATGTAACCTTGTTTAGCGATGTCAAAGCTGTGATTGTGATCGCAACGGACTTGATTATGACTAAAAGAAAGATTGCTTTTGCAGATAGGGCAGGTCATGTGCGTTGTCCAGTAATTAAATTTTTGAATTGCTTGTGTTCGTTTTGATTCCATAGGTCACCTTTTTTGAATTTGTCATAGTTCTCACTTTTATTATAGCATGTTAGAATAGACTTATTAACGATGATTCATGTGTTTAATGCTAGCTGTCTTTTTTTCATGCTAGCTATTCATAATGGTTTGAGAAGTGAGGGAATATGCGAAATAGAAATAAAAGATGGCTATATAGCGCATTTATAGCGAGTGTTATGAGCCTGTTGCATGTGATGTTAGAGATGTGGTTCCCAAATCCAAGTTTTCAAGCAATTCTTGGAGATGGTATAGCGGTTCAACAAGGGATTTATTATCCAACTTTATTTATAATTTATTTTTTGATTTATACATTCATGACTTATGCTTACTATCTAGTCGATTTTCGCTTGCCAGGAACCAAAGGAACTAAGGCAATGCTTTATGTTATTTCAGAGTTATTGGTTTTCTTAGTTTACCGAGCTGAACCCATGCCCCATTTAGTGGAGACGGACTGGATGATTAATCCGGTTAAAGCGATTTTGATTTTCATGATACAAGGTCAGTTGATTTACCGACTAATGGCTCGCCAACGGTTAATGTATAAGCCAAAACCTTTTTTCTATACCAGAGGCTTACGTGTCTACATACTAGTTTTTGCGATCATGAGGCTAGTGGCTTATCTAGGCCTAGATATTTATGGAGCGGATGATGGGCAGTTACCAGTAGCTATTCTTTGGTCCGGTATTATGGGACTTTCAATTGGCTTATCTTTTGGTGCAATACAGCGCTATATCATCCGGCAAAACCATATTGGCAAAACCAATCAGTTTGCCCTACAGTTCTTTGCTTGGATTGCAGTAGCCAATTATGCCATGATGTATCTACGGTATGATGTCGGCATTTTTGACTTACTAGCTCGTTTAGGTTTGGATATTGCAGCTGTTTGGATTGCGACCTTTATCGTTCTCCATTGGCAAATCAATGAACGAACACCTGTATTTCCATTAGATACAAATTCACAAATATAAGTAATTATTGGCTAGGGTCCAGTTGTCCTAGCCTTTTTCTTTTACAAAAAAATACCCGCTAATAAGCTGCGGGCATTAAGGTTGTATTATGCTTCTTGTTCTTCTGTGTATACTTGGTCTAAAACTTGTTGGAATACTTCTACAGGTTGGGCACCTTGTACCGCGTATTTATTATTAAATACAAAGAAAGGGACACCTTGAACGCCAACTTCACCTGCGCGGAAGATATCAGCAGTAACTTCAGCTTGGAATTGATTTTCACTGGCTAGAATTTCGTGGACCTTGTCTCCATCTAATCCGACTGACTCAGACAGCGCAACGATTGTATCTTCATCGCTGATTAAAGCGCCATCTTCGAAATAAGCTGCATAGAATGCTTTAAAATATTCGTCATCTTTGCTTTGTGTTTTCGCATATTGGAATACACGATGTGCAGGCATGGTGTCTGCCATTTTTATATCAGAAAAGTTGAAGTTTAAGCCAGTGGCTGCAGCTATTTGTGTGACTTGATTATTCATTTGCTCTGCCTGTTCAACAGTTGTATCTTTTAGATCTGCAAAAGCTTCATAGAAGTTTTTGTTTGGATCATATTTTGCACCAGGCATTAATTCGAAGGATTTGTGTTCAATTGTAATTTCATCTGCGTGGTCAAAGTTATCCATTGCGCGTTCCAAGTGTGTTTGTCCAATGTAACAGAAGGGACATACAAAGTCAGACCAAATAGTAATTTCCATGAAGGTAAATCGCTCCTTATAATTGATTATTTGTGATCTTTGGTTGTTTGATCATTTTTTGTATCCTTTTCTTGATTATCTTTTTCCTTATCGCCATCTCCATCACCGTCAATATTAACGATAGAGGCAAATAAGTCTTCTAACTCAGTAGATTTGCGGTTTTCAATCCCCATGGTAACGCTCCTCTCTACAATTTACTTATAGTAAGTATTATAAGTGTGTCTGTTAAGGAATGCAAAGTCTAAGATCTAAGGTGAAGGGGGATGCTAATACTGAGACAGGTGCTTAAATATTCGCCTTTATTAGCGATAACAAAAAGGTCAAAGAAAATGTCTACATTTTCTTTGACCTAATCTTATATATAAATTACTGCTAAAATCTAGTATTCATAACCGTGTGGGTTATCGAACAAATCTAGACCCTTCAAGTCTTCCACATTTTGTGAACCTGTTAATTGCATTACACGTGTTAAATCTTTTTGGAAGTAGTCAAGTACTGAGTAAGCACCTTGCCAGCCACCTAAAGCTAAACCAAATAAGACTGGGCGACCTAAAGCAACAACGTCTGCACCTGAAGCTAAAGCTTTGGCAACGTGTTCACCACGACGTACACCTGAATCAAAGACGATAGGTACACGTTTGTTTACACGTTCTGCAATAGCTGGAAGGGTGTCAAATGAACCTGGAGCCTCATATAATTGACGAGCTCCGTGGTTAGATACCCAGATACCTGATGCACCAGCTTTGATTGCCATATCTGCATCTTCTGGGTGTTGAATACCTTTAACGAATACTGGTAATCCAGAATGAGCGGCGATTTCCTCAATATCTTTTGGTGAGATTTTTTGTTTTGAAGCACCGTAGATATTGTTTAAAGACATACCTTCTGCTGTACCACGTAAGTAACGTTGAACAATTGGCATACCAAAAGGATAAACGAATTTATTCTTCACATCACGGTCACGGTTACCAGAAACAGTTGAGTCAGCTGTAAGGATGATAGCAGTTGCACCATCAGATTTAGCTTCGTCTAAGATATCACGGTTTTGTTGGTCATCTTTAGCCATGTAGATTTGGAACCAACGAGGTCCGCCATTTAAGCCTTCAGAAATTTCTTCAAATGTTGCACCAGAATAAGCTGAGATGGACATGATTGTACCAAATTCTGAAACTGCACGTGCAGTACCAGCTTCTTTAGTAGCATGGGCTAAACCATGTGCAGCAATTGGGGCCATGATGAATGGGGCTTTAATTTTATGACCTAAAATTTCAGTACTTGTATCAGGCGCTTCAACATCTTGCGCTAGACGTGGGTATAGTAACTTATGTTTCCAAGCACGGTCATTAGCACGTTTAGTCCACTCATCACCAGATGCACCGGCAATATAGTTAAAACCACCATGTGGTACCACTTTACTTGCTTCTTCTTCTAAGTCGTAAGTATTGACAACATCAATATACTTAATTTCACTAGGTGCATTATATTCAATGTCATTGTTATTCATTATATTCTCTCCTCCTAAATGTAAAATAAATAGAGCAAGACAAATCTATCAACATTCCTATTTTAGCGCTTATGATGTCAAAAGGGAATGGTTTATAAATCGTCTTAAATCAACTTCTGCAAAGTATCCTAAAAAAACCTTGAATTGTTACGTTTTCATAATTATTCAAAGAAATTTTATATCATGTTGAATGAAAAAAGAATACAAAAATGTTTCTAAAAAGCAAGGAAAAAGACCAGAGAACCTGGTCTTTAGGTATAGCTAATAATATTAGTTTAGTGATTTAGATCATGGCCAAGATGATGAAATTAGCTAAGAACAAGAATGATGCAGCCCATAAGATTGGATGAATTTCTTTTGTTTTCCCTAGTGCTACTTTCACGATGCAGTAAGTGATGAATCCTGCTGCAATACCATATGAGATTGAGTAAGCATAAGCCATAAATACTGAAGCGAAGAAGGCAGGAATTGCAACCTCTAAGCTAGTCCAATCAATCTCACGAATAGCTGACATCATCATAATACCAACGATGATTAAGGCTGGTGCAGTTGCAGCACTTGGTACTAAACCAACGAAAGGTGAGATGAAAGCACATAAGAAGAAAGCAATAGCAACAAATACAGATGTTAAACCTGTACGGCCACCTAATGAAATACCTACAGTAGATTCAGCATATACAGTTGTATTTGAAGTACCGAAGACCGCACCTAATGAGGTACCAACAACGTCACCAAAAAGTGCTTTATCTAATTTAGTGTTCATGACGCTTGATTGATCCATATTATCAATGTCTTCTTTAGTAAAGATACCCGAAGCGCGACCTGTTCCAATGAAGGTACCAATTGTATCGAATACATCAGATAAAGAGAAAGCAAAGATTGTCATGATTACTAATGGGTAACGGGATGGATCAGCGAAAAGTGATAGTAATCCTTCTTTACCAAAGGCTGCTCCGAAAGTAACACCCAAGTCTTGGAAGGCAGCGCCTAAACCAGATTGGTCGAAGTTCACAGTGGCTAAAGCAGCTGGGTTTAAAATAACGTAGATAGTTGAAACCGCGATGATACCAATTAAGATCGCACCTTTTACATTTTTCAATAATAAAATGATGGTTAGGATTAGGCCAAATAATGCTAATAATGAAGTTTGGTCTGTAAAAGTAGAAATTTCTGGTAGTGTTGACCCAGTAGAGTTGATTGTCGCTAGACCGCCTTCGAATACAGATTGTGTGGCATCAAATGGTTGACCGTTAACAGCTGTGATGTTTGCTGCTTCAGTTGTAAAGTTGATGAAACCAGCATTTTTAACACCAATGTAAGCAACGAATAAACCAACACCAGCACCAATTGCATGTTGTAATGAGTCTGGAATTGCTTTAATAATTAATTGACGGAATTTAGTTACTGTGATGAAGATGTTGAATAAACCACAGATAAATACCATTGCCAACGCTTCTTGCCAAGTAAAGCCCAGTGAGAAAACTACTGTATAAGTAAAGAAAGCATTTAATCCCATACCTGGTGCCAATGCGTAAGGTACGTTAGCAAATAATCCGATAAATAATGTCGCTAAAGCTGATGAAATGATGGTCGCTAAGAATACTCCTTGGTAAGGCATACCTGTTTGAGATAAAATTGCTGGGTTTACAAAAATAATGTAACTCATTGCAAAGAAGGTTGATAAACCGGCAATCAATTCAGTTGAAAAGTTTGACCCATTTTCCTTCAATTGGAAAAATTCCTCTATTTTTTTCACTTTTCTTGCTCCTTTTATGAATTTAATTAACTACTTCTATCATTATAAAGACTCGAGAGGAAAAATCAATAATAAACACGAATATTTAGTGAATTTATTTTTCAATCGTTCGCAAAAACCTTTTTATGTATAAATTCCGCTTATTCACGAGCAAAAAAAGCCTTTTACAGGTTGTTAAACTAGTAAAATCATTTTTACTAGTGATAAGGATGATTATGGTGAGTAATTTGATGCACGTATGCTAGAATGAAGATAGCAAAAAGAGTCGCAGATACCATAGGAGGTCAACCATGGCTAAAGTAACGAATTTAACGTTACGTCACAAAACGTTGTATAAGTTATTTGTTCGCAATTTTACAAAGGAAGGGACTTTCAAATCGATTATTCCAGAGCTTCAACGTTTGAAAGATTTGGGCGTAGACATTATTTTACTGCAGTCTATCTTTCCAACTACTGACTTGAGGGTTGCTGATAATTTGAAAGGTAATCCAATGATCGTGAAAAATATCTCTGAGGTTTCCCAGCAGTATGGGAGCTTAGATGATTTTCAAGAATTAGTGGACAGTATCCATGAGATGGGTATGCAAGTGATGTTAAACCTACAATTATTCCATTTGGCAAAGGATTCGGAGTTAGTTAAAGAACATCCTGAATATTTCTTACATAATGAACAGGGCGAAATGATTTCTCGATTGGACATCTATGATAGTTCCTACGATTTAGACTATACCAACCCTAAATTATGGGATTACATCATTGAAAATCTAAAATATTGGGCTAAATTTGTGGATGGGTTTGCGGCAAACCATGCCCAACTGGTTCGTCCTGAATTTTGGGCGTCAGCACGGGCTGAAGTGGAAGATGTTCATCCATATTTCTATTGGGTGGCTGCGACCATGCCTTTATCAATCCTAACGAAGTTACAACAAATGAATATGCCTTATTGGACAGAAGGGGAATTATATCCTAACTTTGACGTAGTTGATCAAATTCCAGGTTCCTTCTATAACAATCGTTTTTATCATGGAGATTTGTCCTTGGAAAACTTTGTTGGTACCTTAAATTACCAAGAGTTGATGTTGCCAAATACATACGTAAGTATGCATTCTTTAGAATTTGAGGAATTCCCACGCTTTGCAAAATGTGTTAAACCAGGTAGTGAACTAGAAAATTGGACAGCTTTTTCCTTTTTCCAAAAAGGGATAGCCAGCGTATTTATGGGACAGGAGTATGGATTAAAAGAACGCTTTAATTTCCGAAGCGGTGAAACGATTAACTGGGCTATTAATCAAGATTTAACCCCGTTGATTAATCGTATGTCACAAATTAAGAAACGGGAAGTATGTAAGAGTGGCTATTATACGACTATGCCTGCTGGAGATTCAACAGTGGTACTTTCTTACCATTATTACACGCAGCATTTGTTTGGTATTTTCAAATTGAAAGAAGAAGAACAAGTTGCTGAAATTGAATTGGGCATACCTGATGGAGAATATAAAGATGAAATTTCTAAAGCTAGTTATCAGGTTGTGAATGGTCGTGCAACGTTTGGGGATAAGCCAGTTGTCATTTCATATGAAGGTGATATGAGGCTGCCAGAATATTTTAAAAAAGATGGAGGAAATGCATAGATGTATAAATTAATCGCATTTGATATTGATGGGACTTTAGTAAATTCGAAAAAAGAGGTATCTCAAGCGACCAAAGAAGCGCTTCATAAATTGCATGATGCGGGTATCCATGTAGTTATCTCATCGGGTCGACCTTATAAAGGCGTACTATTAAATGCAGATTTAGTTGGCCGTGAAATCGTACCATTTGTTTCTTGTTTTAATGGTGGCTTAGTAAAAGAAGTAGCAACTGATCGTACCGTCTTTTCACATGCCTTAACCAACGATGAATTACAAAGTTGGGTTGAATTAGCTAAGGCACACGATTTAGATGTTCATGCCCATGATGATCAATATGTGATTGTGCAAGATGCACCTAAAGATCAATATGTAGATGTTGAATCTACATTGAATGAGATGCCAATCAGAACAGTTGATTTCTTTGATGGGGAAATTACGGCACCAAAAGTGATGATTACTGCTGAACCAGGAAAATTAGATGCTTTTATCGCAACCTTAGACGCTAGTTTATTTGAAAAATACTCGATTATGAAATCTGAGCCGTTCTTCTTAGAAATCATGCCAAAAGGCGTTGATAAAGGAGAAGCTTTAGCTAAATTAGCAGAAAGCTTAGGTATTGATCAAAGTGAAACAATGGCCTTTGGTGACCAAGCGAATGATTTATCGATGATTAAATGGGCTGGTTGTGGGGTTGCTATGGGTAACGCAATTGACGAATTAAAAGACAATGCCCAATACGTAACAGCATCCAATGATGATGAAGGGATTGCAAAAGCATTAGAAAAATTAGTTTTTGATGCTCAATAAAATTTTGGATGAACGATAAGTTCTAATCCCTATAAATAGTGATTTATTATAAACTTTGTTATACTGTTAGTATGACAAGCTGTCAGCTTTAAATGAGAAATTGAACAGATTTTAAGGAGTGAAATGAATGTTTGACAACACGGATATTTTAGCAACAAACGCTATTCGTGCTTTAAGCACAGATATGGTGGATAAGGCAAATTCTGGCCACCCAGGTTTACCTTTAGGTGCCGCACCAATGGCTTATGCCCTTTGGTCTAAGCACATTCGTCAAAACCCACAACACAGTAAATGGACTAACCGTGACCGTTTTGTATTGTCCGCTGGGCATGGTTCTGCAATGCTTTATAGCTTACTTCATTTATCAGGATTCGATGTATCTTTAGAAGATACAAAAAACTTCCGTCAATTTGGTTCTAAAACCCCTGGACACCCAGAGGTTCACGAAACAGATGGTGTAGAAGCGACAACAGGTCCATTGGGTCAAGGATTTGCTAATGCAGTAGGTATGGCAATGGCTGAAGCGCATGACGCTGCTGTTTACAATAAAGACGGTTTTAACGTTGTGGATCATTTTACTTACACCCTAGTTGGTGACGGTGACTTGATGGAAGGTGTGACGC
>JAEZWY010000015.1 GCA_023442905.1 Bacillota bacterium
GGTTAAAAGTGCCTCTTTTAAGGATAAAATCCCGTCCATATTATGAGACCCGTCGATGATGATTGTAGGCTCAGACGCTACCATTTCAAAGCGGGCTGGCCAAGTAACAGTCGCAAGTCCTTTTTCAATGGCCTGGTCAGAAATGGCAATCCTTTGTGCTTTCAAGACTTGGATAATTTCAATGGCTAGGGCTGCATTATTGACCTGATAAGGTGCCTGTAAATTGAGTTTATACTTGTGGCCTTTATAATTGAAAGTTTGCAATCCCTGGCTATCATAACCTACTTGTACAATATCTGCTGGTTTGACCTCATGTATAGGCACTTGAAGGCGGTCAGCTTGTTGAGTGATGGCTCTTTTCGCCTCATCAACTTGCGGATATAATACCAAGGGCACGCCTGATTTCAAGATGCCAGCCTTCTCACCTGCGATTTCTGCTAGTGTGTCGCCGAGGATTTTCTGATGGTCCAGGGCAATTTTCGTGATGGCCGTGACCAGTGGTTGGTTGATGATATTAGTAGCGTCCAATCTACCACCTAAGCCAACTTCTAAGACGACAAAGTCTACTTGTTCAGCTTCGAAGACCAACCAAGCGAGTCCAGTAAATACTTCAAATTCGGTATAGTATTCACCTGGTTCTAAGGCTTGGGTCATCCGGTCAACTTGAGCCATTAATTGGTCATCTGTCACCTGTTCTCCGTTAATTTGAATCCGTTCGTTAAAGTCTACCAATGATGGAGAGGTAAATAAGCCGACTTTATAGCCTGCCTGCTGTAGGATTGTACTAAGCATTTTAGCTGTAGATCCCTTACCATTAGTCCCAGCAATATGAATAGTTGGTAGTTGATTTTCCGGATGGTTAAAATGAGCCATTAATTGTTTCATTGACGCTAATCCTAACACCATTTCGCCTGCGGGTGCTAGGGGCAACTTTGCTTGAAGTGATTCGTATCGCAATGATGAAGCCTCTTTTCATGTTGATTTAAACGGATAATTTGATACCAGTCCAATTAAGTATAGCTAACTTTTATTTGTTAGTCATCAATGGATACCTAATTTTCAATAGTTCGTGTTCCAGGATAGTTATTTTAATGTTTGCTAACCGCTATTGCTTGAGAAATCAAATTACTTATATTACAATGTGTATATATTAGTTTGAAATCGAATTATTATTTCTAAAAGGAGATGAAAGAATGGGATTATTAGTAGACGGGGTCTGGAAGGACCAATGGTATGATACCAAATCAACAGGTGGACGTTTCGTCCGGAAAGATTCTCAATTCAGAAATTGGGTGACTAAAGACGGCTCACCTGGACCATCAGGTGAAGGTGGCTTTAAAGCAGAAGCAGGACGCTATCACTTGTATGTATCTTTAGCTTGTCCTTGGGCTAGTCGTACTTTAATGATGCGCAAATTAAAGGGTTTAGAAGACATGATTTCCATTTCGATTGTCAATCCAATTATGTTGGAAAATGGCTGGACTTTTGCGCCAGATCAAGGGGTTATTGCTGATCCTATCTTAAATGCTGACTTCCTGTACCAAGTTTATACGCACGCTGACCCCAACTATACGGGTCGTGTAACTGTACCAGTTTTATACGATAAGCAAAATGATACGATTGTGAATAACGAATCGTCTGAAATTATGCTGATGTTAAATACTGCTTTTGATGATATTGGTGCTATTGAAGGTGATTACTATCCTGAAGCACTGCGTGACCAAATCAAAGAAATGGATGATTACATCTATCCAAATATTAATAACGGTGTCTATAAAGCAGGTTTCGCAACAGATCAAGCTGTTTATGAAGAAGAAGTTGGTCATGTATTTGACGCCCTAGAAAAAATAGATGGTATCTTAGTCAACAATAAATTCTTATTGGGTGATCAATTAACCACTTCCGATATCCGCTTGTTCCCAACACTAATCCGCTTTGAGCATGTTTACTATGGTCATTTTAAATGCAATATTAAACATTTAACTGACTTTGAAAATGTTTGGCGTTATACGCGTGAAATTTACAATATGCCAGGTATATCTGACACAGTTGATTTTTACCATATCCAACACCACTACTACGGTAGTCATCCAACCATCAATCCGAATGGTATTATTCCAGCTGGACCTGCAATCAGTCTAGATATTTAACCAGTTGAAATGTAAATAAAATCAATAAAAAAACTGGTGTTTACTTATATAAAGTACACCAGTTTTTACTTTTATGATAAGAGTAATTATCCTTTCACACCGTCTTCTTTAACACCTAATAATAGGATGCCCCCAATAATAAAAAGGATGATTAAACCAAATACCCCATTTAAAGAGTTTCCTGTCATTTGAGTGATGACACCCAGTAAGGTTGTCCCAATAATAGAAGAAAATTTTCCAAAGACATTGTATATACCAAAGAATTCATTCGTCTTTTCTTTAGGTACTAATTTGCCAAACATTGACCGGGATAGGGCTTGTAAACCACCTTGTGCTGTCCCTACCATACAAGCCAGGATAAAGAAATCAGTCGCTGTTTTCATACTCAAAGCATAGATACAGATAACAATGTACGTGAAAATGCCTAAATAGATCAGTTTCTTATCTCCAAAGCGTTTAGCCAATTGACCATATAAGACCGTAAATGGAAAGGCTACAATTTGTACAATTAACAACACAACCACTAAGACAGTTGCTTCAATTCCCAAGTCTGTTGCTACAGCAGTCGCCATTGAGATAATGGTCCCCACTCCATCAATATATAAGAAGTAGGCCAACAAGAAGATAAATAATTGCCGGTATTGAGCGATATCTTTAATCGTGTTTTTAACGCGTGTAAAGGAATCACGAATGGGATGTGAACTTGGATTGATCCACGATTTCTGCTTTACATTTTGCCAGTAAGGGATAGTAAAAACAAACCACCAAACTGCCGTTAAGACAAAAGCGGCCCTAGTCAGCCAATCCAAACTGAAGGGCATGGCATCAATATTCAACATAAAAGCTAAATAAAATAAAAATGGGACACACGAACCAATATATCCCATACCATAACCCATTGAAGACACTCGTGACATCCGGTTTTTATCCGTAACATCTAGTAATGAAGCATCATAAAAAATATTAGATGCTGAAAAACCAATATTAGATAAAACATATAGTATCAACAATATTAACCAGGCCAATGACCAAGTAGCAGATGACGTAAAGGCCATAAATAGGACTGACCCAATACCTAATAAAGTGCCTAGTGTAAATAAGGGCTTTCTAAAGCCTCTATATTCCGCAATTGAGCCTAGAATTGGTGCCAATAGTCCAACAAAGGCTGTACCAATTGAATTGGCGTAAGAGAGATAAGCAGTCGAATCAGCATCTGAAAGCCCTGCCCCTCCAGCAATCGCCTTATAAAACAAAGGAAATAATGTGGCTGTGATAACTAAGGAATATGCTGAATTGCCTGTATCTTGTAGCACCCATGACCATTCTTCTTTCGTATAGCCAAAAAACTTTTTACCCAAGTCTGCCATGACTAGCCTCCAAATTTTTATTGTTGTTGATGATAGTTATAAACCGCTAATGCCACAATCAGGTCATAGGGTATCTCTTGATCATAAGGAAATTGTAAAGTCCCTTTTGCCGTTCTGTAAGCTGCTACTCGGCCTCCAAAATAATCAATCGTTTGTGGAAATGGATAAATTCCTAAATGCGCCTTGTTCGCACCGTAGTGTATCACAACTTTCTTAGCAAATAAGGTAGGCATACTATAAGAAATTTTTTCCTGACAATCAGGTAAGGCTTGTGCTAACTCGCTTCTTAGCGTTCTTAAAATAACTTGTACATGACTCGCTTGTGTTGCGATATAGTCATCAATTGCTACATTTTTATCCATACCTTAATCCTCTTTAATATACTTGGCCATCAGCTTCTTAAAGTCCGGTAACACATCAGTTTCAAACCAAGGGTTCTTTTTCATCCACCGTTGATTTAAGGGCGATGGGTGCACTAGAGGAAAGTAATCGGGTAAATAATCTTGGTAGTGTCTAACCGTTTCTGTTAAGTTTTTTTGCCGTTCTTTTCCTAAATAATGTTTCTGTGAATAATTACCGATTAAAATAATTGTTTCTAGGTCTGGCATTTCTTTCAAAATTTGGGGATGAAATTTTTCCGCAAATTCTTTTCTAGGCGGTTTATCTCCTGTTTTGGCTTTACCTGGATAATAGAAATCCATTGGTAATTGGGCAATGAGGTCAGTCTCATAGAAGGTCTCTCTTGAAACGCCCATCCAATCCCTTAAACGGTCTCCAGACTTATCATTCCAGAAGATTTGTGTTTCCTCAACCTTCTTACCCGGTGCTTGTCCAATAATGGCCACTCGGGCATTTTTTGAAGCATAGAAAACGGGGTCAATCCCTCGGTCTGTATAATCTTTATTATAAGGATCATCAATAATTTCTTGTTTAATATCATCAAAAATTGTCATCATTATCCTCCTATCCAATAAATGATTGCCATTTAGTGAAAATTGTCCGCAAGTCATCGGGTAAATAAGTTAGTGTTTTGATCACAAGATCATCCGGTATATCCTGATAATAAGCTGAGGCTATAGCCCCTGTCATATTGGCAATCGTATCTGAATCTCCGCCTACTGATACCGCATTGCGGATTGCATCTTCAAAATTGTTACTTTCCAAAAAGGCTTGAAAAGCTACCGGGATAGACCCGGCACAAGAAACATCAAATTTGTAAGTTGGTCTTATCTCATCCAAGCTAAAATCAAGTGGATAAAAATCAGCCATTTTGCTAACAATTATGGGCTTATCTTCTACTGATTTAGCAGCCACAACTGTCTCCGCCATAGCCCGTGCACCAGTCATACCTTCTTTGGCGTTATGGGAAACTGACGTAATCAAACCCACCAAATGGTCGCGGTCCTGCTTTGATAAATCTAAATCAGCTACTGGTGAAATACGCATGGCCGCCCCGTTTCCGTATGAGCCGTAGGGTTCTGGATTATCTGAACGTAACCACTTAGAAAAGTTTAAGCCATAGCCAGCCAATGGATAAGCTCTACCTAATTTTTGCATAGACCTTATCATCAGCACTTGAATCGCCGTATCATCTTGACCTAGCTGTAACTTTTGACTGATCACGTCCATCATCGCATCCGCAACCGCCAAGGTCATCACTGTATCATCAGTGAACCGATTCTTTTCAGTAAATAGTTCAAATGCTTTGTCCTTATGATTGTGCCGTTCAAACCGTGACCCCACTACATCCCCAATAATCGCGCCAATTACTGCAGTCGTCATTTTCCCACCTCCACAAATTTCATTATTCAATCAATTATACCATGCACAACTTCAATGGTTTGTAAAAAGCAGGTAAAGGAAATATACTCTCACCTGCTTTTAGAATGACCTTATATGAATTGTTTAGATTAAATCTTCTGACTCAGCCAAGAATTCTTCCACATCTTGAGCCGCTAAATCAATCGCTGCTTGCCAGAAGTCTGCTTTCGTTAGATCAGCATTTAAATGTTTCATCGCTAAATCTTCAGTTGTCATACGACCGGTATCTTTTAATAAGGCAATATAACGTTCTTCAAACCCTTCAGGTGCTTTCAAGTATTCAGCATAGATCCCTAAACTAAACATATAGCCGAATGTGTATGGGAAGTTATAGAAAGGTACATCATCGATAAAGAAATGTAACTTGCTGGCCCAGAAGTGTGGATGTAAGTCATGAATAGCTCCACCAAATGCTTCTTCTTGTGCTGTTGTCATTAATTCATTTAAACGACTTTCTGATACAAAACCTTCTTGACGTTCAGTATAAAAGGCTGTTTCAAACAAGAAACGCGCGCGGATATTCATAAACATAGCAATGGCATTTTCCATTTTTGCGTTTAATAACTGTAGACGCTCAGACTTATTTTTAGCTTGTTTTAAGTTCGCATTTGCCACGATGGTTTCTGCAAAAGTTGAAGCAGTTTCTGCTACGTTCATTGCATAAGCCTGGTTGGATGGTGCTTCACTTGTTAACACATCTGAATGGAAAGCATGGCCTAATTCATGCGCTAGCGTCGACGTATCATTTCTTGAACCAGTAAAAGTCATAAAAATACGCGTTTCATTTTCATTAATAGTTTCTGTACAGTAGCCCCCTGGACGCTTACCAGGACGATCTTCTGCTTCAATCCACCGTTTATCGACAGCTAATTGGGCAAAGTCTGCTAGCTTATCTCCAAAAGTTCTAAAGTTTTCTATCACAAAGTCCGCTGCTTCATCATAAGTAAAGGTTGTTGGCTTCGTATCTGGGAAATTCAATGGTGCATCAACGTCCTGCCAGTTTAATTCATCTAGACCAAGCAACGCTTTTTTACGGTTTAAAAATTGTACAAAAATATCTTTATTGTCTGCAACAGCTTGCCACATCGCTTCGACAGTTTCAGCTTGAATACGGTTATATTCTAATGGTTCTTCCATGAAGTCAGCATAGCCATGAGCTTTTTGAGTAGTTAAACGGTAACCAGCTAAATGATTTAATACATCCGCAAACACCGGACCATATTGTGCAAATGTCTCTTCCCAAGCAGCAAAAATCTTTGCTCTATTTTCAGGATTTGGGTCAGCATACATATTATTCATAGCTTGTCCCACAGAATAATCATGATGACCATCATCTAGGTCAACCGAAATCGTCATCACTGATGCCGTAGTAGAATAGGTATTTGACCAACCTGATAACCCATCAATTTGTAGTTCTGATAAAAGGGCTTCTGCTTGATCATCTAACAAGCGTTTAGCATCGCGACGTGCTTCTTCAAGGGTAAAGGCAATTTCCGCTAAGCGTGGTTCCGCTATAAAGTCTTGGAATGCAGCATCGGAAAGGGTCGCCAATTGTTTATCTAAACCTTTGCGGGCAATTTCATAAGCTTGGTTTAAAGTCGCCACCTTATTTATCGCTGCTGACGCGGCTTCATCACGCATATCCGCATCGCTAGCCATTTGGGCATAAGTAATTAAGGTTGTAAAATCATTTAAATACTGGTCAGCTTGATCAATGATATCTGCAAAAGTTGCTGGTGCATTTTCTGCATTGACATCAAAGGCTTGCGTTTCCTTGATTAAAGCATCACGCTTTTCAACTAAGCTAGTTAAAGCCTCCTTGAATTCTTGACCTGTCACCCCGCCCTGATACATGGCGTTTAAATCCCAAGTGTCATTATATTTCATTTAAAAACCCTCTCTTCTTGTATTGTTTTCGCTATCATTATTTTACCCCTCTTCAAAGCGTTGTCAATGAACCGCACTTTTATAAACCTAGGCTAGCTAGGCAAGTAACTGATTTTTTTTGCTAATATAAAGATAGGCATAAATGTATCCTTAAATTAGAAAAGCTGTTAGAATAAAATTAATACGAATTGGAAGGAATTATATGGCATGAAAAACCAATATGTAGATACCACCAACGGCATGGAATTTGCGGTCATAACTCTTGGTGACCATATTCCAAATGTAAATAATCAAAAATTATTTAACCAAACTGAACGGTTAAACCATATGATTGAACTAGGCACAGCTTCAGAAAAGATGGGTTATGATGTGATTGGAGTTGGCGAAAGTCACCAAGAAGAATTTATTTCTTCATCACCAGCAGTCATGTTAGCAGCAATCGCTGCAAAAACCACCAAGATTAAATTAACCTCAGCAACCACTGTCTTATCTTTGAATGACCCTGTAAAAGTTTACGAAGACTTTGCCACCCTTGATCAAATTAGTCAGGGCCGAGCTGAAATCTTACTTGGACGCGGATCTCGTCATGGTGCCTATAAATTATTTGGCTATGATATTCGTGATTACGATGCTTTATTTGCAGAAAAATTGGACTTATTATTACAACTAAATACTGGTAAACCAGTTACTTGGTCTGGAAAGTTTCGACCAGCTTTAGAAGAAGCAGATATTTTTCCAAAGCCTTATCAAGAATCTTTACCCTTATGGCGCGTAGTTGGTCAACATACCTCATCGGCTAAGCAAGCTGGGGAAAACGGCTTACCAGCTAATTTCTCATACTTATGGACAGGTTCAAACCTATTTGGTAAACGGGTAGAAATTTACCGTAATGCCCTCCAACAAAATGGCTATGATGCAAACCAAATGCCGATTGGTATTTCTGGATCAATGTATATAGCAGACGATATTAATACCGCTATGCAAGAATCTTACCGTGCTATGCAACACACCTTTAAATATGTACATGGTATTGATATGAATAAGCAAGATTTCATCAATGCACGTTCTTATAAACATCCCATGCTGATTGGAGATAATCAATTACTAAGAGATAAGATTTTATACCAGTATGAAAGTTTTAACTTCCAACGATTAACGTTAGAAATAGATAATGGTAACGAACCTGACAAAGTAAATGCCCAACTTGAAAAGTTTGCGGACGAAGTGATACCTTACGTTAAAACACATACGAAAAATTAGGAAAAAAGGGGATGCGACATTTAGTTTACATCCCCTTTTATTTTTCATTATATACTTTTTATTTATTTTTTCGTCTATTTTCCAGTTCAAGGACAAAACCAACAATAATAATGGCTGCAAAGATAAAGCGAAAAGCCGTTTGGAATTGCTCTGGATTTGGTACAAACAAGATTGTAATCATATAAACGATAAAGAAGACGATTAAGGCAGACCGCCAACCTAAATCTTTCATTTTTTGCCACATATGGGTAGACCCTTTCTATTGTGATTCGTCATATAGACCATGATGATCTAGAACATGTTTTTGATTTTTTCGATATTTTTAATTTCGACTGAAAGTGTCCCGTCCGGGTTATTTTTGATTTCAACCACTTCTGGGTCATTAAATAAGTCTAGTGGGATGGATAATTCGATACCATTTTCAAACTTGAATTTTTGGCGTTGCATGTTGTTCCCCAAAAGTTCCGGCATATAAGGCGTTTCATCAGCCAAACCTTGCTCTTTGGTTTCTTCAAAGTAGGCTTGCTTACGAGAGAAATTGTCCCCGTACATAACTTCAGCAATGGCTTGGTTATCAATCGCTTGTGTTTCATGAATAGTGTCATGCAGAATTTGTTTTACCTCGGCCAGGTCTTGATAGTCATCTTCCCCAAACTTCTTGGCGGTTTTAGCGATGGCCTTTTTGATAATATTCACTGATTCTTTCATACTTGGGTTGGTTTGGATATCCAAGAAGATTTCACTTAAATAGTTAATTCGCTCCCCGTATTCTTCAATCAGGTGTTTCTTCTCAATCAAGAAGTACTCTTCTGTATCGATGCAGTATAAGAATCCTTCGTCGATAGCTTGGGTTGGGCTAGGTAGAATGGCCCGGTTGATAATCAGGTCATTCTTCAAGTTGTCCTGGTCATACTCTACATAGTGGGTGTAAGATTCGTTGTGGTTTAACTTGAACATGCCGATAAAATAAGCTTCGTCTAGCCAGAATCCTGTCCACAGTAAATCCGCTGGTTTGATATCCGGGTTTAATTTAGTAAAATTGAAAAAACGATTGGTCAATTTTTGTGTACCATGCAAGAAATTTTCTGCCTGATTCATGCCCACTAAAATCTCTTTAGCAGGACTTCTATCAGGTAGCTTTCCTACTTTTTGTTGTGCTGTGTACATGATTTTACTCATCATCTTTTCGATATATTCCATCATATATTGTTCTTTATGGTCCAAAAGTGTCTGTGATAAGACTGGTTCGTTGGTATTAGTATCGAAAATGTGTAATACTGCGGCATCAATCCGTAACATGTCGTATCCCTCTTTCTTTAGCATTCCTTCCTATTTTAACTTATAATGGGCTTGTAAGATAGAAAAGTTCGTATATATTTCTTTAAACTGGTATTTAATTAACAATGATTATGGAAAGGAAGCAGCATAAAATATGGTAGCTAGTAATGAAAATTTACCTCATCAACCCAAAAATATTATCTTCATGGTTTCTGATGGGATGAGTGTTTCACTCGCATCAGCCTATCGGGAGTATTTACATCAAGATGTCGGTCACTTTAGAAAACCTAGCGTCTTTAACAAATATTTGGTGGGCCAACAATCCACTTATTCCTTTGATCCTTGGGCGACAATCACAGATTCAGCAGCGTCCTCCACTGCTATGGCTACAGGTGTGAAAACCATGAACGGTGTTATTGGACTAGACAAACAAATGAGTCGGGTAGATTCTGCTCTAGAGATTGCTAAAGCTAACAAAAAGAAAACAGGTATTGTAGTGACGGCTGAAATTAGCCATGCCACGCCTGCTGGTTTTGCAGCTCATGTTGAAAGTCGCTTGGATTATTTTGATATTGCTGACCAATACCTAGAC
>JAEZWY010000179.1 GCA_023442905.1 Bacillota bacterium
GTTAAGTAAACAAGGGCTGGTCAATTTTTCAGTCATCCATATCAACCATCAGTTACGCAAAGAATCGGATACTGAACAAGATATGGTTGTTGCTTATTGCGAGGATCGAGGTATTCCTATTCAAGTGGTCGCTTGGGACCATGATGATCCGGAAAATCCCAATCGGTCGGAATTGGCGGCACGCGAATTCCGCTATGCAGTATTTCAGCGCATGATGGTCTTGAATAAGGCGCCGTTTTTAGTCACTGCCCACCACCAAAATGACCAAGCAGAAACAGTATTGATGCGGTTAGTCCATGGTGGCCGTTTGAAGAGTATTGCCGGTATTCATCCCTATCGCCCAATTCAATTGGATAAGGGGTTGCAGTCGGGCTATGTCCTCCGCCCCATGTTGACCATTGAAAAAGCGGATTTATATGACTATGCAGCTTTGTATGATTTACCTTTTAGCGAGGACCAATCTAATCAAGATTTAGCCTATACCCGCAACCGCTTTAGACAAACATATATACCGGAATTGGAGGTGGAAGATGGCGCCTTAGTTGATCATCTGGGTGACTTTGCCATGGCTGCTCAAGCGACCAGCCGGTTTGCAGATGCATATATGGACCAGATTTTACAAGCTGTTATGGTAAAAAAAGATGATGCTTGGCAAGTTGATTTGGCGGCTATTGCTGGCTATGATTTTTCAGAGCAAGTCTTGTTGTGGCAGCGTTTGTTTGACCGGACGAAGATTGCTGACTTCGCCGCCTTCAGTCAAGAGGGTTTTAAGCGGATGGTGGCTTTCTTACAGCGCGATAATGGGCAAGCTGAGTGGCGGTTGCCGGGAGGCTACCGCTTAGTCAAGGTGTATGATACGGCTTATATTCTGCCTGGTGGCCGGTCAGATTTTTTGGCTAGTGATAATAGCGGGAAAAGGGCTGAGCAGACTTTAAGCTGGCAGGACTGGGTGACAGTAGGCGACCAGGTCAAGCTAGGTTGGTTTGACGAAGACCAAGCGGCTGAGTTCTTGGGCCAAGGAGCTGTCTTATTGGCTACTGTGGGTGCTGATGCTAGCTTGACGGTGCGCGATCGCCGTCCCGGAGATTTTATCCGGCTGTCCAACGGTCATAGACAAAAGCTGAACCGCTTTTTAATCAACGAAAAAGTCCCGTCTGGTATCCGAGATGACCTGTTTGTGTTAGCGGATAGCCAGCAAGAGGTGTGGGGCCTCTTTTTCAAGGGAGAGGTCTTATATGGTAATCGAACGGGTTCGGGGTCTAAAGTATTGGTAAATTTTTAGGGGTTTTTGACGTAATTGTTGGAGAATAATGTTAAGATTGATATAATACTTTTCGCTTACTGAATGATTTTAGGGTAGTTTTTCTGCGCTAGGATGACCAGATTAGGGTGAGTAGTCTGAAATAATTGCTATTAAATCGGGTTATTTGCTAAAATAATCTAGAATTATGTGAAATGAAATGTGGAGGATATAGGCATGCATAAAGATGTAGAGGAAATTTTAGTTTCGACTGAGGAAATTGCGGAACGGATTCAAGGGTTAGGCGAGGAGTTAACTGCTGAGTATCAAGATAAGAACCCAATTGTGGTTGGTATTTTGAAAGGGTCTATTCCATTTATGGCCGACTTGATTCGTGCGATGGATGTTAAATTACAAATTGACTTTATGGATATTTCAAGTTACGGCGGTGGCGTTGAGTCATCAGGTCAGGTGAAGATTTTGAAGGATTTAGACGCTGATGTGTCTGGTCGTCACGTGATTATTGTTGAGGATATTGTAGATACTGGCAATACTTTGGCGAAGATTCATGACTTATTCCAACACCGTAAGGCGGCAAGTGTAAAGGTTGTGACTTTATTGAATAAACCTGAACGCCGTACAGCGGATGTTTCTGTGGATTATGTAGGGTTCACAATTCCGGATAAATTTGTGATTGGTTACGGTATGGACTTTGATGAAGACTATCGTCAATTACCGTATATTGGTATTTTAAAGCCTAGTGTTTACGCACATTTATTCCATAAATAGCGAGAAATAATTTATTATTTTTTGATTCCACTGGCTACTTTTAGAACAATAATTAGAATGGGGAAAATGAATGCAACAAAAGAGACCTAACAGACCAAATAGAAACACCTTCATTAGAAGTGGTTTGCTGTGGCTGATTTTGTTCTTTGCTTTGATGGCATTGGTACGATCATTAACAAGTGATTCTACTGGTGGTTCCACTGAAGAATTGACACAATCAGAATTCATTCAAACACTTTCTGATGGGGACGTAGATAGTTTCTCTATCCAATCCAACGCTGGGGCTTACCAAATCCGTGGTGCTTATAAGGGTTCGGATGAGGAATCGAGTGAATCATCATCTTCAACGAGTGATGGGATTCCAATTTTCCAAGATTTACAACAAAGTTCAGCTTCTGAGTTTGTTGTAAACGTGTTGCCTAATGATAATACCATCGCAACGATTACAGATGCAGCAACATCAACCAATACAGAAATGACTACTTTAGAAGAAGATCAGTCTGGTATGTGGTTGAGCTTATTATTTACTGCTGTACCGATTATTTTCTTCGTTGTGATTATGTACATGATGTTCAGTCAAAGCCAAGGTGGCGGTCGCAACAACCCGATGTCTATGGGTAAATCGAAGGCTGTTGATCAATCGAAAAAAGAAGTGAAAGTACGTTTTTCTGATGTCGCTGGTGCGGATGAAGAGAAACAAGAGTTAGTTGAAGTGGTGGACTTCATGAAAGATCCACGTAAATTCCAAGCACTGGGTGCCCGCATTCCAAAAGGTGTGCTTTTAGAGGGCCCTCCTGGTACTGGTAAGACTTTACTTGCTAAAGCTGTAGCTGGTGAAGCTGGCGTACCTTTCTACTCAATCTCAGGTTCTGAGTTCGTAGAGATGTTTGTTGGTGTTGGTGCTTCTCGTGTCCGTGATTTATTTGAAAATGCGAAGAAGAGTGCACCTTCAATTATCTTTATTGATGAAATCGATGCTGTAGGTCGCCGTCGTGGTGCTGGTCCAGGATCAGGCCATGATGAGCGTGAGCAAACATTAAACCAATTATTGGTTGAGATGGATGGTTTCTCTGAAAAAGATAATGTCATTGTGATAGCTGCAACTAACCGTTCAGATGTCTTGGATCCAGCCTTATTACGTCCTGGTCGTTTTGACAGACAGGTATTGGTTGGTCGTCCAGATGTTAAAGGACGTGAAGCAATCTTGAAAGTACATGCCCGTAATAAGCCATTTGGCCCAGGGGTAGACTTGAAAGTTCTTGCTCAGCAAACGCCAGGCTTTACTGGTGCGGAACTTGAAAACTTATTAAACGAAGCTGCTCTAGTAGCCGCTCGTGTAGATAAGCAACAAATTGATATGATCGATATTGATGAAGCACAAGACCGTGTAATTGCGGGTCCAGCTAAGAAAGACCGTGTTATTTCTAAGACAGAACGTCGCATGGTTGCTTACCACGAAGCAGGACATACCATTGCTGGTTTAGTGCTAAGCGATGCACGTGTGGTACATAAAGTAACGATTGTACCGCGTGGTAAAGCTGGTGGCTATGCCATTATGCTTCCTCGTGAAGACCAAAACCTATACACAACTAAAGACTTGCGTGAACAAGTTATTGGTTTACTAGGTGGACGTGCTGCTGAGCAACTCGTCTTTAATACACAAACTTCTGGTGCTTCTAATGACTTTGAACAAGCAACTGGTATTGTTCGTGCAATGATTACTGAATATGGTATGAGCGCGGTTCTTGGACCAATTTCATACGAAGGTAACCACTCAATGCGTGGAGCTGCTACTGGTTATGCACAAAATAAATCTTATTCTGAACGTACTGCTGGTCAAATTGATGATGAAGTACGCAAGTTTATGGATGAGTGCTTGGAAGAAGCAGAAAGTATTTTAGCTGCTCACCGTGATCAATTAGATGTGATTGCTGAGAAATTACTAGAACTTGAAACGTTAGATGAACGTACAATTCGCACATTATTTGAAACAGGTGAAATGCCTGAACCACTTGATGGTGAAGAGGAACGTGAATCAGAAGCGAAATCTTTTGAAGAAGTTAAAAAAGACCTACAACGTGGTGCTGAACACCGTCAATTACGTAATGGTGACTGGTCTGAGGAAACAACTTCAGAAGAACAAACAGAAGCTGCAGATGATGTAAATGATGATTCTGATGATGACGATAACGATGATCATCAAAATCCTCAAGGTCGTAATGCACATATCAATCAAGATTAAGTAATCGCTGTGTACTTTGGTATACATTAGCATGCTTTCAATTGATGTAATTTAGAACCTCCGATGTTGAATATCATCGGGGGTTTTTCAATCCTTATATGTTGTACTTTTTTTAAATGAATATATTTTCACTGTTTAGAAAATTAGGTTAGAATGGTAGATGAATAAGCGACAAGCGAATAATGCGTGCAAGGGCACGTAGTAATGGAGTGAAGTAAATGACAGATAAATTAATTAAGGCAGTAGCCTTCGATGGAGAAGTACGTATCACAGCTGTAGACGCTACAGGTGTTGTACAAGAGGCACAAGCAAAGCATGATACTTGGTCTGCTTCAACAGCAGCACTAGGACGCACCTTAGTAGGGACATTGATGATGGGATCAGATATTAAAGATGACGCCAAAATCACTGTACAAATTAATGGGCATGGTCCAGCTGGTAAATTGGTGGCAGTTGCAGATGGTCAAGGCAATGTGAAAGGCTATATTCAACAGCCACATATTAGTCTAGATCCAAATGACAAAGGTAAAATTGATGTACGTGGAGCTGTTGGAACGGAAGGACTTTTTACCGTAACAAAAGACTTAGGTTTAAAAGAGCCTTTCTCAGGGCAAGTGCCAATCGTTTCTGGTGAAATTGCAGAAGACTTCACTTACTATCTAGCCTATTCTGAACAAACACCATCAGCTGTTGGCTTAGGTGTCTTAGTAAATACAGATGAAACAGTGATAAATGCTGGTGGGTGGATGATCCAACTGATGCCAGGCGTAACTGAAGCATCGATTGAGGCAGTTGAAAAGGCAGTAGCTGAAACACCACAAGTAACAGAACTATTATCAGACGGCTTAACAGCTAAAGATATGATTAATCGTTTATTAGGTGAAGAAAATGTTAAATTCTTAGATGAACGTGACGTTCAATTCCACTGTGATTGTAATAAAGACCGCTTTGCAGCCGGTTTAGCTACCTTAGCTAAAGAGGAAATTACAGCGATGATTGAAGAAGATGGTGGTGCAGAAGTGGTTTGTCAATTCTGTAATAAGCGCTATCAATTCACGACTGAAGACTTAAAAGCGATTGAAGACCAAGCTTAAGGATCGGATTTGCTATAATAAAGATATTCAACCAGACTACGAAAATCATTTTACAGAGAAAGGTTTGAGCTAGAAGATGGAAGTTACAAATTATATGAGTCAATTAATTGGAGAAACGCCTCTACTAAAATTACAACGATCAGTGCCCTATAAAGCCGCACAGGTATACGTGAAACTCGAAACAGCTAACCCAACTGGCTCAATCTATGACCGTGTTGCCCTAAATATGATTGAAGTAGCGGAAAATGAAGGTCGCTTACACGCTGGCCAACAAATCGTGGTTGCAACCACAGCTGAAGTTGCCGCCTCTTTCGCCTTACTGGGTGCCAGCAAAGGATATGATACAAAAGCCTTTGTGCCAGATACCGCTTCACAGCATGACTTGACAATTTTGCGGGCCTACGGAGCACAAGTGCAATTGGTAGCTGGCGATCAAGGTGTAGTAACGGCCATGACGCAAGCTCGAGCTTACGCTGAAGCAGGAAACCACTTATTTATTGATGTCTATGACGATGATTCGAATGCTATAGTCCATGAAAAAACAACTGGACCAGAAATTATTGAAGCATTGAATGGTGCACCAGATGCTTTTGTCTCAACTATTGCAACTGGCGGTACCATGACAGGGATTGGTAATGTCCTCAGACAAGAAAATAAAGATATTCAATTATATGCGGTAGAGGATAAGGCCGCTAAATTCCTGTCGGGAGAAGTGGCTAAACCAAGTGCTACTACTGGATTTAATCCAGGTTTACTACCCTTAAATTTAGATACTACTCTATATGACAATATTGTAGCCATTGACCTAGCTAAAGCCAAAGAAACTAGTCGCTTATTAGCGATTAATGAAGGCTTGTTGGTAGGCCCAGCGGGTGGAGCAGCTGTTGCAGCAGCCATAGCAGTGGCTAAAACCTTAGGACAAAATAAAAAAGTAGTTGCCCTAATACCTGACGATGGTAGACGGTTTGTGGCTGAAGGTAACTTCAACTTCAACGCGGCAAATAAATAATGAATGGTAAATAATTAAGAGTGAAAGAAGGCTTTTATGAAGGAAGCAGAAAAATATCTTGAGGACCAACAAGCACTTGTAGAGCCGGTTGCGCCTGAACAAATTCAACATTTAAGTAAAATGTTTAAAGCTCTGGGCGATCCAACAAGATTACGTATTTTATATTTATTGGGGAATGGGGAAATGATGGCCACTAAAATTTCAGAAGAATTAGGTCTGGAACAGTCTGCGGTTTCTCATCAATTAAAGAAGCTATTTGATTTACGTTTGGTAAAAAAACGTAAAGAAAGAAATACGGTCATTTATAGCCAAGCAGATAGTCATGTCCTACAAATATTAACGGATGCCTTCACTCATATAAAAGAAGAAGATGACTCAGAAATGGAAGGATAAGCGAGTCCCGTCATATTTAGGTTTTCAATAACCTGAAAATTTGGTACAATGCTTGTGTTTTCGTATTCTCATAGAGACTAGTAATTTTATCCGAAAAAAACATACGCTCATCGAAATAGTGCGCAAGGCTTGCTTGCTTTTTTTGCAGAAAGTTGGCAATATAGATAAGTATCGAATTGACTAGAGGATAACGATAGATAAAGTAAGGAGTGTATATAGTGACTGAAGAAAATAATCAACATCAAGCTACTGATGCGACTGAAGGGTTGAATGATCAACTACTTGTTCGTCGTGAAAAAATGGCTGAGTTAGAAGAAAACGGCTATAACCCATTTGCTTCAGGGTTTGAACGTAACGCAGTAGCAGCTGATCTACACGAAAAATATGAAGCTTATGACAAAGAGCAATTAGCTGAAATGGATGATATTGTAGCCATTGCTGGTCGTTTAGTGACTAAACGTGGTAAAGGTAAGGCCGGTTTTGGAAATATCCAAGATATGTCTGGGAACATTCAAATTTATGTGCGTCGTGACCATATTGATGAAGAGGATTATGACCACTTATGGAAGAAAGCTGATTTAGGGGATATCGTCGGTGTTGAAGGTACTTTAATGCGTACAAACACTGGAGAATTATCTGTAAAAGCGACAAAATTTGTCCACTTAACAAAAGCTTTACGTCCACTACCAGATAAATATCACGGTTTAACAGATGTAGAACAAATCTATCGTCACCGTTACTTAGACCTGATTGCTAACCGTGATTCATTTGACCGCTTCACTAAACGTTCGCAAATCATCCGTGAAGTACGTCACTACTTAGACAGCAACGACTACTTAGAAGTTGAAACACCTGTCTTACATAATATTGCTGGTGGTGCTTCAGCACGTCCATTCATTACTCACCACAATGCACTAGATATGGAATTATACTTACGAATCGCTTTAGAGTTACATCTAAAACGTCTAGTTGTTGGTGGTATGGAGCGCGTATATGAAATTGGTCGTGTTTTCCGTAATGAAGGGATTGATACAACTCACAACCCTGAATTTACAATGCTTGAAGTATATACAGCTTACAGTAAAATGACGGATGTAATGGACCTTGTTGAAGGATTATTCCAAACAGTTGCCCAAAAAGTCCTAGGTACAACAAGTATCACTTACGACGGTCAAGCCATTGAATTAGGTGGTAAATGGCGTCGCGTTCATATGGTAGATGCAGTTAAAGAGGCAAGTGGTGTTGACTTCTGGCAAGAAATGACAGATGAAGAAGCGCGTGCAATTGCTAAAGAACATAATGTACAAGTTGAAAACAACTTTACAGTAGGGCATGTAATTAACGAATTCTTTGAAGAATTTGTTGAGGATACCTTGATTCAACCAACGTTTGTTTATGGTCACCCAACAGCAATTTCACCATTGGCGCGTAAGAATGAAGACGATCCACGCTTTACAGATCGCTTTGAAGTCTTTATCGTCGGTTCAGAATCTGGTAATGCCTTTACTGAGTTAACAGACCCAATTGACCAACGTGAACGTTTTGAAGCGCAAGTGAAAGAAAAAGCTGAAGGTAATGACGAAGCACATCCACTTGATGAAGAATTCTTAGAAGCTTTAGAAACAGGTATGCCGCCTACAGGTGGTTTAGGAATTGGTATTGACCGTATGGTAATGCTATTAACAGATGCACAATCTATTCGTGACGTACTATTATTCCCAACAATGCGTAACGTTGACTAAAAATACTACAATGAATAGTTAGACAAACGGCCATTTATTCCCTTACTAAATAAGGGGAAAATGGTCGTTATTTTTTTAACTTTATTTGTTGACGCACCTTGCTGAATGTGATAAATTATATAAGGTGCTTTTTGTATGCAGATTCCTGTATTTGTATCCAAATCGAACAGTCGTGCTGACTGGTACATTAGCACACAAACATTGAAAAGCTGAAATCGTAGCTGTAAAGCGATTTTTATTTTTTCAAAAAAATTATGACACGCTTGGATGTGTGAGCATAAAGTATATACAAAAAAATCACCCATTAATGGGAAGGAGGAGCTTATAGTTATGCCAACTATTAACCAATTAGTACGCAAATCACGCCAAAGCTCAACTAAAAAATCTGGTTCTCCAGCTTTAGGCCGTGGTTACAACTCAATGAAACGTAAATCTACTTCTACAAACTCTCCTCAAAAACGTGGAGTTTGTACACGTGTAGGTACTATGACACCGAAAAAACCTAACTCAGCGTTACGTAAATACGCTCGTGTTCGTTTATCAAACATGATCGAGGTAACAGCTTACATCCCAGGTATCGGCCACAACTTACAAGAACATAGTGTTGTTCTTATCCGTGGTGGACGTGTGAAAGACTTACCAGGGGTTCGTTACCACATCGTTCGTGGTGCGTTAGATACTGCTGGAGTTAACGACCGTAAACAAAGCCGTTCTAAATACGGTACTAAAAAACCTAAATAATTAAAAATCGAAAGGAGGAGCACAAATGCCTCGTAAAGGACATATTGCAAAACGTGATGTATTACCAGATCCAATTTATAACTCAAAATTAGTTACTCGTTTAATCAACCGTATCATGGTTGACGGTAAACGTGGTAAAGCAGCTACTATTTTATATACTGCCTTCGACAACATTAAAGCTGAAACAGGTAACGATCCAATGGAGGTTTTCGAACAAGCAATCGAAAACATCGCACCAGTTTTAGAAGTTAAAGCTCGTCGTATTGGTGGTTCTAACTACCAAGTGCCGATCGAAGTTCGTCCAGAACGTCGTCAAACATTGGCATTACGTTGGTTAGTAAACTACGCTCGCCTACGTGGTGAGAACACAATGGAACAACGCTTATCACACGAAATCATGGACGCTGCTAACAATACAGGTGCTTCAGTTCGTAAACGTGAAGAATCTCACCGTATGGCAGAAGCGAACAAAGCATTCGCACATTTCCGTTGGTAAGAGTTTTCTAATTGTCGATAAAATATATTGTCGACTTTTCTCTAAAAACGTTATAATGATTGTGGAAACCAATTATTAAACGAATCACAGAAAAAAGGAGTAAGGATAAGATGGCTAAAAGAGAATTCCCTCTTGAAAAGACTCGTAATATCGGTATCATGGCCCACATCGATGCTGGTAAAACGACAACTACTGAACGTATCTTGTACTATACTGGTAAAATCCATAAAATTGGTGAAACTCACGAGGGTGGGGCACAAATGGACTGGATGG
>JAEZWY010000217.1 GCA_023442905.1 Bacillota bacterium
GTAAAATCCTTGCAAGCTTCACCACAAGAAATTTTTTCAAACTATCGACGTAATTTAGAAGCAGACATCGCTTCAGGTTATGCTCGTAATCTTTACGGCGGTTTCTGGATTCGTCTTGTTGCTTTTCTAATTGATTTAGTCATTGTTTATGCTTTACGTTCTTTAGTTACAGGTGTGTTAAATGCCGCTTCATCTGGTGCGTATAGTAGCTTGCCGGTGGCTATTACATATCTAGTGGATCAATTTGTATTAATTGCTTACTTTACTTTATCAACATTTTGGACAAATGGCCAAACGATTGGTAAAGGTTTACTAGGCCTGCAAGTTGTAACTAATAAACAGTACAAGTTATCCTTTATGACTTGCTTAGTTCGAGAAGGCTTTGGGAAAGTCATTTTAACAACAGTACCGTTTTTAGGATTGATGGTTGTTTTCTCAAATAAACGTCAGAATTTTATGGATTATTTTACAGATACTAATGTAATTTCCTTAGGACAATTTGCTATGTTATTTGAAGAGAATGCGATTTAAAGTAAAAGTAAACGCCCTGATTAGCAGAATTAGGGCGTTTACTTTTTTTAGTCAGGCCTCGCACCCTATATTTATACTTGATTTATTCTTTATGTGGGTTATAATGATGTCAATATAAATGAAATCCTTTAACTTGCGTCCAGAGAGACGAAGAAGGCATTACACGTCTAGTTTTTAACCAAATGGGGAAAGACTACTTCTTTTTGCGCACGCAAGTTGGGAAGTAGTCTTTTTTCTTACTTTAAGCAAAAAATGGAGGTTATACCATGGTAAAAGTAATTATGAATGAAAAAGAGATTAGCCGCGCTTTGACACGTTTATCTCATGAAATTATCGAACGTTATAAAGGTATTGATAATTTAGTACTTGTTGGGATTGAAACTAGAGGTGTGCCGTTAGCTGAACGTCTGGCTGCCAAAATCGAAGGAATTGAAGGCACTATTCCTGTTGAAAAAATCAATATTGATGGTTACCGTGATGATGCTGAAGAGGCTGTTAAAGTAGCAAAAAGTGGTACAGATTTAACTGGTAAAAAAGTTATCTTAGTAGATGATGTATTGTATACAGGTCGTACAACGCGTGCTGCTTTAGATGCTTGTGTTGATTTAGGTCGTCCTGCTGAAATTTCTTTAGCTGTATTAGTTGATCGTGGACACAGAGAATTCCCAATTCGTGCAGATTTTGTTGGGAAAAATATTCCGACTGCTAGTGAAGAAGATGTAGTGGTGGCTTTAAATGAAGTCGATGAAAAAGATGAAGTTTTAATTAAATAACCGTAGTGTATTACTTTAAGTGGGTCCGAGAGACTACAAGTGATTTTTCTATGTGAACTGATTTTTTATAGGATCAGTATATTCACTTAGCGAAGTGCTTGTAGACAGGGATCTATAGGCACTTTTTTGATGAAAGTAGGTATATTGATGCGACATTTTTTATCTGTAGAGCAATTTACGAATGAAGAATTTATGATGCTAGTGAGACGAGCGTCTGACTTTAAACATGGACGAGATAGTTTTAAAAGTGACCGAACAATTGTTAATATGTTCTTTGAGAACTCAACGAGAACAAAAATGAGTTTTGAAATGGCTGAGCACAAAATTGGTATGCACCAAATGAATTTTGATGTAACGACGTCTTCAGTAAACAAAGGTGAGTCCCTGTATGACTCTGTATTAACCATGCAAGCAATTGGTGCAGATGTTGTAGTTATCCGTCATCCAGATGCCAACTATCCTGATCAATTGGTCAATTTAGATGTGCAAGTGGTGAATGCGGGTTCAGGAGCTGGCCAACATCCTTCACAGTCATTGCTGGATATCATGACAATCTATGAAGAATTCGGTGACTTTACTGATCTTAATATCGCTATTATCGGAGATATCATGTATTCACGGGTAGCAGTATCTAATATGATGATGCTAAACCAACTAGGGGCAAATGTCATTTTTGCTGGACCAGATCAATACTTCGATAAGCACTACGAAAAATATGGTGAATGGATGTCAGTGGATGATGCCGTGAAAACAGCCGATGTTGTGATGATGCTTAGAGTTCAATTAGAACGTCATCCTAATGGTGATAAGCCTTTTGAAAAAGAAGACTATCATGAGCAGTTTGGTTTAACACGCGAACGATTCCAAACGATGAAAGACCATGCAATTATTATGCATCCAGCGCCCGTTAACCGTGACGTAGAGATTGCTGATGAATTAATCGAATGTGAGAAAAGTCGCATAGTTTCACAAATGTCGAATGGTGTATATGCTCGTATTGCAATTTTGGAATGGGTATTGAAAGGAAGATATGATGAGCTTAATAATCACAAATGGTAAACAAGTAACGAAAGAGAATCAATTAGTTGATATTCATTTAAAGATTGACGGACAAAAAATTGTGGCGGTAAGTGACAAACTAGATTTTGACATTGCGGACTCAGACCAGGTTATTGATGTTGAGGGGAAACTAGTGACACCCGGATTAACAGATGTACATGTGCATTTTCGTCAGCCAGGTTTTGAAGACAAAGAAACGATTTTAACTGGAAGTCAAGCAGCTGCTCGGGGTGGATTCACACGTGTTGCAGCTATGCCCAATTTAAATCCAGCACCTGATACACCAGAAAAATTAGCAGCAATTCAAAAACTTATTGACGAGGATGCAGTGATTGAGGTCTTACAATATGCGCCGATTACAGGTGATTTAAAATCAGATGATTTAGTGGATATGGCCAATATGCCAGAAGCGTTTGCATTTACCAATGATGGCTTTGGTGTGCAAACAGCAGGTACTATGTACTTAGCTATGAAAGAAGCAGCACGCCTACATAAACCAATCGTAGCCCATACTGAAGATGAGAGTCTATTATTTGGCGGTGTAATGCATGAAGGGATTAAAAATAAGGAACTTGGTTTACCTGGTATCTTAAATGCAACAGAATCTAGTCAAATTGCACGTGATATTCATTTAGCAGAAGAAACAGGTGTCCATTACCACGTTTGTCACGTATCCACTAAGGCATCTGTCGCAGCTATTCGTGACGGTAAAGCACGAGGTGTTCATGTGACAGCAGAAGTTGCACCACATCATTTAATTCTAAATGAACTAGATATTCCAGCTGACGATGCTACTTACAAGATGAATCCACCTTTACGTGGTGAAGAAGATCAAGCGGCTTTATTAGAAGGTTTGTTAGATGGTACTTTAGATATGGTAGCTACTGACCATGCTCCGCACACTTTGGCTGAGAAGGCTAACGGATTTATGGGTTCACCATTTGGAATTGTTGGTATTGAAACAGCGTTTGCTGTGATGTACACCCATTTTGTAAAGACAGGTATCATGTCTCTAGCCTTTTTATTAGAAAAAATGGCAACTGCGCCGACTGAAGTTTTCGGCTTAACACCTGCTACACTATCAGTTGGTAGTTCAGCAGATATTGCAGTTTTTGATCTAGCACAGGCCTATACAATTGATCCAGCAGACTATTTATCAAAATCACAAGTGACACCATTTAACGGGGAAGAAGTATTTGGTATGTGTGCTTTGACTATTTATCAAGGAAATATCGTTTATCAACAATAATGTGTACCAAGAGTCATTAAAGGAGGCTATTATGTCGCGTTTAAGTGTTAAATTACCAGGTTTAGAATTAAAGAATCCAGTAATGCCAGCGTCTGGCTGTTTCGGTTATGGAGAAGGTTTTGCAGACAAATATGACTTAAGCATCCTAGGTGCTTTAGTAGATAAATCAACAACTGTAGAAGTTAGAAAAGGAAATCCAGATCCTCGTTACTACCACTCTGGAGAACGGATTTTAAATTCAGTTGGGCTTAAAAATCCTGGTGTTGAAGGGGTTTTAGCAGAAAAATTACCTTATCTAGCACAATTTGATGTACCCATTATTCAAAGTGTTGCCGGATCAACAGTTGAAGACTACGTTGAGGCAACGAAAGCTTTATCTAAAGCTGAGAATGTAAAGGCTATCGAATTAAATATCTCTTGTCCAAATGTTAAACTAGGTGGTCTACAATTTGGTACTGATCCAGAAGTAGCAGCAGATTTAACTAGACAGGTGAAAGCTGCAACAACTTTACCTGTTTATGTAAAATTGACGCCTAATGTAACAGATATAACGGTTATTGCAAAGGCGGTAGAGGCTGCAGGTGCTGATGCTATAGTAATGATTAATACAATTACCGGTCAAACATTCGACCTACAAACAAGACAACCCGTTTTAGGTGGGATAACTGGTGGCTTGTCTGGATCTTCCCTGAAATATGTGGCCTTAAGAATGGTACGTCAAGTTGCGCAAGTAGTAGATATTCCTATCATTGGGGTAGGTGGTATTGAAAGCATTGATGATGTATTAGAAATGATCGTTGCTGGTGCAACAGCTGTTCAAATAGGTTCTGCCAACTATGCAAATCCAATGATTTGTAAAGAAATTATTGAGGGGCTACCAGAGCGTATGGATGAACTGAATATTGACACTATTGAAACATTGGTTGCTGAAATGAAAATGATGATTAAACAATAAAAACAGGTCTATAAATAGTTATTTTATGATAACAAAAGCGCGCATGAAGTAAAAAATCATGCGCGCTTTAGTGTTTGTGATCTAAAATTTATTTACCATTTATTGCATTTCTTGTTTTTTTGTAGAATTGAAGAACATAATAATTAATGTTGCTGTTTCTTCGATAGATCGGTCAGCCACATTGATTACAGGGCAATGCAATTCCTCATATAATTTATTAGCATATTCTAGTTCTTTTTCTATACGAGCATCGTTTGTATACAAACTCGCATCTTCAATACCATAAGACCGCATACGTTCACGACGGAATTTATTTAAGACGTTCACATCATTGGTCAAACCAATGATTTTTGATCTTTCGATCTCGTAAATGATGTCTGGAATTCTAGATTCTGGTACAAGGGGTAGGTTAGCCACTTTATACCCCATATTTGCTAAATACATGCTCAAAGGCGTTTTAGAGGTTCTAGAAATACCAAGCAAGACAATATCAGCATCTATGAAACGTTTCGGTTGTTGTCCATCGTCATTGTTGACGGCAAACTCTAAGGCCTCAATGCGTTTGTAGTACTCATCGTCAAGTTGGTGGCGAATACCAGGCTTTCCAGAAGGTTTCACATTTGTTTGATGCACAATTTGATCCATTAGTTGGTCAAGGACATTCAAATAGAAAATCCCTGCCATTTCACAGTAATCTTCAGCAATCTGGTTGAGATCTTTGTTAATGAAAGAAGCAACGATTCCTGCTTGTTCAATTTTTGCTTGTTTCAAAATTGGTAACAGAATATCATCATGCTGGATGAATGGATAATTAGTGACTTCAAAGTCGACAGTAGGAAATTGTACTGACACACTTTGGAAAATATCATTCACTAGAGATCCAACTGCATCAGAAACTAGGTAATACTTTGGCTTTTGTGGTGTATCTTGACTCATCTTTTTTGCCTCCAAAATGGTTTTATTATGCATATTCTACCATATAAAAGTTGCAGATAGCATTTGGGTCAAATTAATTTGAATTCGAACAGATAATATGTTAGTATGATAATACGAATTCGAAATATAAAAACTTAAAAGGTATTTTAATTAAGGGAGCGACAAAAATGACAACAGATTTATTAGGTATTCACCATGTAACAGCGATCACTTCCAGCGCAGAGAAGAATTACCAATTTTATTCAGGTATCTTAGGCATGCGTTTGGTTAAAAAAACGGTTAACCAAGATGATATTCATACTTATCATACTTTCTTTGCAGATGATGAAGGGAATGCGGGGACAGATTTAACTTTCTTTGACTTTCCAGGTGTTCCAAGTGGTTATTACGGGACTAATTCAATTTCTCGTATCGGTTTACGAGTACCAAATGATGAAGCTTTAGCTTATTATGAAGATCGATTAAAATCATTTGACATAAAAACTGAAGAAATAAAAGAAATTTATGGCAAGAAAGTACTTCGCTTCGAGGACTTTGATGGTCAAAGACTACAAATTTTCTCAGATGAAAATAATGAGGGTGTTGCAGCTGGAAAACCATGGAAAAATGGACCGGTACCAACTGATAAAGCAATTTATGGTTTGGGCCCAATTGAAATCTCAGTATCTTATTTTGAGGACTTTGCAAAAATACTTGAACAAATCTATGGTATGAAGAAAATAGTAGATGATGGTCAAGAGTCTTTATTTGAAGTAGGTGAAGGTGGTAATGGTGGTCAAGTGATTTTACGAAAAGATTTGGTTATACCACCAGGGTTACAAGGATATGGTGAAGTGCATCATGTTTCATTCCGTGTAGCAGATCATGATGCCATTCAACATTGGGTAAATAAATATCAACAAATTGGCTTACCAAGTTCGGGATTGGTAGACCGTTTCTTTTTCGAGGCCTTGTATGCCAGAGTTGGGGATATTCTCATTGAAATCTCAACAGATGGACCTGGCTTCATGGGTGATGAGCCTTATGAAACGCTTGGTGAGTCATTATCTTTACCACCATTCCTAGAAGAAAATCGTGCGCATATCGAATCACAAACTCGCCATTTTGATACGACACAACCCAATGATTATGGCTTCAAATCGTAATCAATCCGTGTTAGAATAAATGGGAACTGGAGTGATAACTATGAATTTTGTAGATGAGTCCATGCAAGCCCTACACAAAGCTGGTTTTAAATATACGAAAAAACGTGCTGACATGTTAAATGTCTTTGATGAAGAAGGTGCCTATTACCTTAGTGCAAAAGAAGTGCAACAGCGATTAGAAAACCTATACCCGGGTATTTCTTTTGATACTATTTACCGTAACCTAAAATTATTTGAAGATCACCATTTTTTAGAAACATCAGAGGTAAATGGTGAAATGGTCTTTAGAAAGCATTGTGATCCACATTTAGGCCACCATCATCATTTTATTTGTACGAATTGTGGTAAAACAATAGCAATCAATTCATGTCCTATGACGTTTTTTGCAGACCAATTACCTGGTTGCGAAATTATTAGCCATACAATTGAATTACAAGGATTGTGCAGTGAATGCAAGTAACACCGAACCTTTTGAAAAAAGGCTGGAAAGATATTTCTGGTCTTTTTTTCATAGTATGTTGCCCAACTGAACTAATATAATAGTCTTAATTTGGCATTAATTTCTACTGCAACCACAGAGGAAGAACTGCAATGATTAACCAACAAAATTATATTAGGATAATTGACTTTATTAATTTAATGGCGTATAATTCACTAGAACGTTTTTTCAAGTATGAAAGAACGATTTGTAGTAACGAGGGGAGGGAAATGTCATGTCAAAAACTGTAGTTCGTAAAAACGAATCACTTGACGACGCTCTTCGTCGCTTCAAACGTTCAGTTTCAAAATCTGGCACAATACAAGAAGCACGTAAACGTGAATTCTACGAAAAACCTTCAGTAAAACGTAAGAAAAAATCTGAAGCGGCTCGTAAACGTAAATTCTAATCGTTTACCTTGCGATAAAGGAGGCGGATCATGGCGTTATTAGACCAACTAAATACCGATATGAAGGTAGCCATGAAAGCTAAAGATAAATTTAAGTTATCTGTTATCCGTATGTTAAAGGGAGCAGTTCAAAACGCTGAAATTAACAAAGGTAGTACGTTGTCTGAAGATGAAGAAATTGAACTTTTGGCTCGCGAGTTGAAGCAACGAAAAGAGTCGGAAGCAGA
>JAEZWY010000051.1 GCA_023442905.1 Bacillota bacterium
CGTAAACAGTCTCTTCATTTTTTTTCGCTCCTTCATTTACACCATTTTGATAACGGTTTCATAACTCAAAACAAATTATACACTGTAAAATACTTTTGTGCAACCGTTTGCATCTTTTTTTTTTTAACTATAGCAAAAAACCGCGAGAATTTCCCACTCTCACGGTCCTTTTAAATGTTTTATTTAATTAAAAATACTGCCCTTCTTCTTGCTACTTCTAACATTTGTTAGCCTTAAATATTGTAGATAAATCAGAAAATCTAGCTAGTAATCATTCTAATGTTGCCATATTTACATACGTAGTTTCAATATTTATCTTTATATTTAGCTTCTAGTCAATAGTTTCTACTAGTACACCTGAGTGGTCTGATACGGCTTGCTGACGTTCTCCATCAAACACAACTTCGGATTTTTGTACTGCGACACCTTTAGGTACGAAGATATAGTCAATACGAATTTGTTCTTTAAGCCCGGTCCAGCCACCGATTTCTTTCAATACTGTCGGTCCACCGATAGTTTCTTCTGCAATCATATACGAGTCTGTAATTGGAATAGCCGTTGACACCATGTAGTCATAACCATCTGTCCCGGCAGGATTATTAAAGTCACCCATAAAATAAATTGGCAACTTAGTTCTAGCCAGGTATTTTTCAGTTTCTTGCCATTCATAATGAAATTCTTCATTATTTTTCCCGTGCCACCATGAGAAGTGACCAGAAACCGCCATAAAGCTTTCGCCATTTGGTTTAGTGATCTTAGCCGTAAGAATACGCCGTGTTTTATAGTCATACCAATTATGACTTTTTGATACGTTATAGCTAGTGACGCTATCAATTGGGTATTTTGATAAAATCGCTACACCCTCTTGCATTGTGTCATGTGCAATATGAGTCATAGCCCACGCCCAGTAGTAGGTTTTGCCTAATTCCGCTAATAATGCTACTAAACGCATAGCAAAATTATCTTCTTTAACATTCACTTGCCCGTCCATAGGGACAAAGTTCACAATATTTTTAACGTCTACTCGATGTCCAATAATTTTCTGATTGACTTCCTGTAATCCCACTACATCGATATCCCAATCAGCGATAGATTGCGCAATAAAAGCTAATTTTTGATCTTGATCATCTTCACCATAAGAATGAGTATTTAATGTTAACAGTTTCAAGTAAATTAACGCTCCTTTTTATTCATTTTGATATCAGTAACTTGTCTATTTAATTCGATTATAACTCAAACCATTTAATTCACAAAAACATAATGTGAAGTGAAGTCAAATCCTCTATTAACGCTCAGACATTAGCTACCCATACTAATCCGCCAGATAGCAAAACGAATAAAGGCTGCAATGAATAGCATCGCAATCTCGCCTGCAAAATATTTAAGATTTCTTGGTGTCTTAAATAAATTTTGAAGTGTATCACCAAGTCTAACTTTTAAAATCACAACACTAAATGTAACTAGAATAAAAATCAATATAGCCATACCTGTGTTTCCAATTAATAAAAAACTAATCAAAATCAATAATAAACTAGTATAAAATTGCCCTAAACTATCATGATTCTGATCAATTTGATCCCATTTAGATTTAATTAAAAAACCCGCAAACGGTAGGATACATACGGACATTAATGAAATAACAGTAGAAACATTTGTTGTTAAATTCTCTAGTAAACTCAATCCATGCATATTGCCTTGAAAACTTAAAAGTGCAATATATAGGATAGGAGCAATTACGAGTATAATAATCACAAAATGGATCATTCGGCTCAAATTTTTACTGGTCATAGGTCACGCTCCTCCTTTTCTTTCTTTAATAATTCTTGTTTTCTAACATACTCAAAATAAGCGATGGCTAGTAAGTTTGTTGCTTGATGAATAGGCAACATCGAAGCAAAAGCTTCATCTTTATAATCAAATCGAGTAGTTTTAAAGTAAATTGTATAATCCGATAATGTGGCTAAAAGACTGGTATGCATTTCACTAACTGCAATCAGTATGGCCCCTTTACTCTTAAATACTTTCAGTTCCCGTTCAATCGATTTTACATTACCACTAAAAGACGCCACAATAACCACATCACCAGGCTTTATAGAGGCACTGGCAATTTTTAATTCTAAAGGCGCAGAAATATCAATTGAAAACTTATTATTTAATAAGATACTTCTCCTAAAATCATTTAAAGCATTCTTTTGTGCCCAACCAGTACCATATAAGAAGACGTTATCTGCGTCATAAATACTTTCAACAATAGGTGTTATCTGTAAATTACTAAACATTTTAAAAGTATCTTGGGTATCAGCAACTAACTGACCCATTGGATCAATTTCACTATCATGTCGCTGTTTGTCTGCTTCATTATTCAAATAAAATTTAAATTCTGCATAACCTGAGAAACCGATTTTTTGGGTAAAACGAGAAATAGTTGATTTTGAAACGGCTAAGATGCTGGCCAATTCAGTAATAGACATCTTTCTAACTGCATGACCATGCTTCATGATATAGTCAAAAATATAAATTTCATTTTCAGTTAATTTACTATAGAATTCATTATAAATATTTTCTATTGGTCTCATAAATGCCTCCAAAATAATAAGAGTGGACCTTGGCCCACTCTTATTATATCAAAAGCGTTTACATTTAATAGATTAAGATAATTCAGGCCAATATGATTTGTTTGCCTCAATTAAATCATCCAAAATTTGTTTTGCTACCCGTGCATTTGGTACCGTTCTTGATAAGGTAATTGCTTGCCATAATTTTTGATAAGAACCTTCACTCCAAGCTTCAACCACAAGTTTTTCAACAGCAACTTGTTGTTCCATTAAACCTTTTTGGAAGCGAGGAATTTCACCTGTTACCAATGGCTCTGGTCCATTTGAGGTGATAATACATGGAATTTCTACCATAGCAGTTGGATCAAAGTTTACGATTGACCCATTATTTTGCACAATTAACAACATTCTCTCACGTGTGTTATATGCTAAAGCTCTGGCTAAATCAACAATATAAGATGCATGATCATCTGCTTTCAAAGTAGTTTTAGCGCCTGAACCATAGTTGACCACTTGATTACACTCTGAAAATACTTGTTTTTCCCGGTGGTCCATTACTTCATTGGCCCGGGTATAGTCTGGGTTTGCCACTGCTACTTCATCTTGTGGGTACATGTAATATTTTAGATAAGTATTTGGCAAGGTATCTTCATCCAGCCAAGAAACTTCTTTCGCTTTTTCAAATGTATGCATCCAGCTTTCTTCAACATCTTCTTCAGATGCATTGGCTAATTCTTCTGGTGTTACATAGCCATGTTCATGAACCCATTCTTTAAGCTTCGGCATCAAATCGTTGCCTTCATGGTCGCGGATATCAGTCCACCAACCAAAGTGATTTAAACCGTAATATCTAACAACAAAGTCTTTACGTGATTTAAGCCCTAAAATATCCGCCATACGGTACTCAATTCCTACAGGCATATCACAAATATTAATGATACGGCTGTTAGGACGTAATTTTCTTGTCGCTTCTGCAACAATAGCTGCTGGGTTAGAATAGTTTAACATCCAAGCATCCGGAGAGTATTCTTCCATGTAATCGATCAATTCTAGTACACCGCCGATTGAACGCATACCGTAAGAAATGCCCCCTGGTCCACATGTTTCCTGACCAATTACTCCATATTTTAATGGAATTTTTTCATCTTGTTCACGCATTGCATACTTACCAACACGAATATGTGCCATCACGAAGTCAATATCTGTAAAGGCAGTTGCTGGGTCGGTTGTCGCTACAAATTCAATTTCTGGTGCCCGTTCATTTAAGATAATTTCACAGGCATCGGCAATTTGCTTTTGACGATCACCATCATTGTCATAAAACTTAATTTGGCGAATTGGGAAAGTATCTAGATTATCTAGTAGCATCATGATAATGCCAGGTGTAAAAGTTGACCCGCCACCTGCTACAAGGATTGATTGTTTCTTTAATGTCATTCTAAATTCCTCCTAATGCTATTTGTTGTCCAAACAATATTTTTATACTTCCATGCTAACAGAAAATTAAGCGTTTTCATCATTCACCTAGCTTTCTGTTTGCATTTCAGCATTTATGAAATCGTTCCTTTTTCTGGAATTTGTTCCTTAGTTTTTAGCTTTACCGGTACGCTTAGCAATTTCCACATCTACTTCATCACGAACTTGTGGAACATCCAAACCAATAATCACTTGAATCGCTTGCCCCTTACGGACTACTCCGTGAGCACCATTTTCTTTAAACTGTTTGTCACTAGCTAATATATCTGGGTCTTTAACTGTTAATCTTAATCTCGAAGCACAGTTGTTCACGTCAGTAATATTTTCTGGACCACCTAATAAGTCTACATAGTTAGATGCTGTAACCGCAAAACGACCGCGACTTGGATCATTAGCTGCTTCTTCTGCATAACTTGACATAGCTTTATCACTGGCTCTAGATTCTGAAGGATCATTGCTAGTATCATTTGGATCAAAACCAGCTGCTTCTTGTTTTTTCTTGTCTTTATAGTCTTGTTTAGAATACATTTTTACTTCTTCTTCATCATCTTCACGACCCGGTGTCTTCAAATCAAATTTGTTAATAATCAAGCTAAAGACTACAAAGTAGATAGCTGAGAAGATTAAACCAATTACTAGCCAAGTCACAATTGCACCGAAATGATTAGACCACATTGGAATAATAAATTTAGAAACAACTGAAATTAATCCTGATCCTAAGTCTCCTGCCAGTCCAAATAGGTACATGGTTGTTCCTAGTGAGGCTGCAAGTAAGGAATGGATAAAGAATAGTTGTGGGGCGATAAATAGGAAGGTAAATTCAAATGGTTCTGTAATCCCTGCCATAATCGCCGTGAAAGCTGTTGGTAATAATAATGACAATACTTCTTGACGTTTTTCTTTTTTCGCAGTTGCATAGAAAGCTGCCGAAATACCAATCGGTGCGAAAATTTTTGACATATTATGTAGACCAAAAGCACCTTCTGGGAATTGTTCACGTAATGGGGCTGGATTTGAAGCAATCACATTTAATTGGTCTAACCAAGCACGTTCAATCCCGCCCTCAATTACGGCTGGCCCATAGGTAAATGGTTGATAGATAAAGTGATGTAACCCTGTAGGAATTAAAATACGTTCTAAGAATACGTATACGAATACTCCAAAGGCACCAGAACTTGCTAACCAACCTTGTAAGGTTGCAATACCACCTTGAATTGCTGGCCAACCCCAAGCTGTAATAAATGCTAGAGGTAACATAGTAAAGAATCCAAGAATATAAACAAATGTTGATCCTTGGAAAACCCCTAACCAGTCTGGTAATTTCGTATCAAAGTACCGGTTATGTAACCATACAACGATAGCAGCTACAAGAATGGCACCAATAATATTGGTATCCAGTGTTTTGACACTACCAATTAGCTTTAATCCACTCACACCACCTGGTTCAGCAGTATAATCTACACCAAAGTTGCTTCCCCAAATTTCAAGGATCTTAGCTAAGAAACTTTGAAAAGTCATGTATACAATAAATGACTCTAAACTTGCTCTACCAGCTGCTTTAGTAGCTAACCCAATTGGGAGACCAATAACAAATAATAGTTCAATTTGATTAAATACTGTCCACCCACCAGATTCTAATATTGACCAAATATTACGCCACAAACTACCTTCAGCTGCGATACCACCCATGATCAATTCATTTTGGAAAAGAATCGAAAAGGATAACACAATCCCCGCAAACGAGAATAACAGCACCGGCACAAACATTGCGCCCCCAAACCGTTGCAATTTCGCCATCATAACTACTTCACTCCTTTTATGTTGAATATTGCTTCCAATACAGTCATCTTAGCATTGGATTTTTTGTTATGCAAACGCTTCCATCTATTTTGAAACAAGTTCTCTAACCGTCACAGTGTTCCACAACAAGGAAATTGACCCAAGAAAAAAGACCGTATATAAATACGATCTTGTGAATGTTAATAGTTATTGATATTTTTCCAAAAGTTAATACTTATCATAAACCTGTATACATACAAATTCTGACTATTACGGCAATAAATAGGATAAGCCATTCACCCGCTAGTTTACGGAAACTAGACGGTTCTCGTAACATGGCGAAAGCTTCGTTATATTTAATACCTAAAGGATAGCTCGAAGCCAGAAGTAGGAAAATCATGAAGATGACCATACTATATTCACCCATTAAAATTAATGCAATTGTCGTCATCAATAGGCTTAGACAGAAATATTCTTTGGCATGGCGTTTAAACAACCTAGCTCTTCGCCATTTGATTTGCATTAAGATAGCTGCAACTGGGATACACAGTGTCCCTAGCATATAAATAAAAATCCAATTCGTTTGTACAAAATAATCAATTAAGGTCAAATTAACAATTTTAGCTTGAACGAATATAAAAGCTAAATTCACTAAAGGCGTAATAAACAAGAGCAGTGTAACAACATTCATAATCCAACCCAGCACCCGTGTAGTCATCCCATACCTCCCTATTAAAATAGTGGCGTAACATATAGACACAACCATTATAACAAAAATAGGATGTGAACTTTGGCGTTTAGACAGGTAACTTCTAACGCATTTAAGCGAGTAAGTGCTAAAGCACCAACTCGCTCATAAACTGGAAGAAATATTTGTAGTAAGTAAACTTACTACAAATATTTCTGAAGTGGACTTGAGCTGGTCGAACGCACCCAACTATAGGGTGCGAGACCCGACGCTAAGAAAGGAACAGCGAAAGACTAGACTATGCTTCTGCTAAGTATTTCTCTTCAAATTCATCTAGCAATGCACGTGCTTCATCAGTTGTTTCAGTTTCCATTAGACCAATTCGCAAATCATTAGCACCACGGAATGAACGGATATAAATTTTAAAGAAGCGACGTAATGGCTTATACGGACGACCATCTTTAGCGGCATGTTCATCAAATAAATCTAGGTGGTATCTGAATAAGTCTAACAACTCTTTTGGTGAATGGTCACGGGCTTCTTCTTCAAAAGCGAATGGATTATGGAAAATACCACGACCAATCATTACACCGTCTACACC
>JAEZWY010000062.1 GCA_023442905.1 Bacillota bacterium
GCCTATTATTGGCCAATCAGTTACTAATTTACGCGACCAACTACCACAAGCTGAGAGAGATGATGTCCGGATTTCAGGATTCACATTAGATCTATAACCATTGAAAATAAATACTTATTAGGGAGGGGAAATCATGGGTAAAATAGCCTTAAGTATTGTACAGAGTGTAGATGGGTATATCGCTGACTTGGATGATCAGTTTGATTTTATTGAAGGTGTTCCTGGACCGCAATTAACGGATGTATCAACCAGTGATTCACCGTATTCATTGGAAACCTTTTTCGATATGTATGACATTATTGTAATGGGACACCAATCTTATAAAATTGGCTTTGCAGCAGACTTTCCAAGTAAAACAATTTATGTGGTTACAAATGAAAAACGCCCTAATGAAGGTAATATCCATTTTGTCAAACCAGGTCAAATTGTTAAATTAATGCTAGCTAAGAAAAAGCAAGGCCATCATATTTACCTATATGGCGGGGGAGTTGTATTGAAGCCATTTATGGCAGCTAATGCGATAGATGAATACATTATCGGGACCGTACCAATTATTTTAGGTAAAGGTAAACCTTTATTCTATGAACTAGATGAAAGTATCCCATTACAATTAGACCAAGTAGACGTGATGGGTGGGTTAACCATTCATATTTATCACAGACGCTAAAATAAGATATTAATCAAATAAATGTACCTATGTTTAACGCATGAACAATGTTGTTGAATATAGGTATTTTTTTGTATTTAACATATCAATATCGCTTGTTTTGAGAAAGAAATATACATTTTTAATGGTAGGATAATAGATAACTTTCAACTAGTCACATGTTTATGTCCAAACGTAAAGACATGAGATGTTATTTAAAATAAAGATGTAAGCGCTATAATTATTGATAAGTTGGTGATATGGATGAGTATAACAAATGTAAATCAGAAATTAATTGACTATTTGATTGAACATGGAGACTTCGTTTTAGGACAAGAATTATCGCATCATTTTAAAGTATCAACAAAGACTATTTATCGCAGAATTAAACAAATTCGAGAAGAGTTAGGGGAGGAGATTGTTGAAAGTGATCGGACTAAAGGATATAAGCTCAATTTAAAAAAGTATATCAGTGTGGTGAATAGTATTTATGCAAATGATGAAATGGCATTGTCAGTCGAAGGTAGACGGCTCTCAATTTTGTACCATTTATTGATTTCCGCACCTAAACCATACACAATTTCAAAATTTTCTAGTCAATTTTTTGTAAGTCAATCTTCAATAGTCAATGATCTTGAAGCAATTGAAGAACGATTACAGGGTAGTCATTTAATCCTAAAAAAGAATAATTTAGGGACTGCCATACATGGCGAAGAAAAATATATCAGAAAAGAACTGATGCATTTACTCAATAGACTAATTGCGAATGCCGATACATCATTTCAAAATACCTTGAATATAAATCAAGATTCTATCGAATTTTTAAGTCAAGAATTCGATGAGCAATCAGTAGCTAAAATTAAAAGAATCCTGGATTGTGCGCATAAGCGATTAGGTTACCAAATTGAGAATCCTTATTATATTAATTTATTGACCCACTTGTTGATTCTAATGAACCGAACAGAAAATCCAGTGAATGCTTCAACTAAGGTCGCTTTTAATCATGAGGTGGTGAATCAAAAGAAATATACGATTGCTGAAATGATTATTCGCGAGATGGCAGCAGAATTTAATTTATCCATCGATAATTCGGAAATAGGCTATGTATATGCCTTCCTTATTTCAACTAGAAGGATTGATGACATTGATTTTATTGAACCACTAGGAAATCTAGAAATTATTAGTAATTCATTGGTGAATTCCTATGTTTCAGACTTAATTAGAGAAATGGAAAGTAAACTGGAAATTTGTTTTTCAGAAGATGAAATCCTTGTAAAGTCACTTATTCAACACACACAACCTATGTTAAATCGGGTGAAATATCATGTTGTGATAGTAAATCCATTAACTGAAGATGTGAAAAAACACTTTACAACCACCTTTAAATTGCTGGCAGATATCTTAGCCAGTATTCATGAAAACTATAAAATTGAAAAACTATCTGATGATGAGATTGCTTATATCACCCTTTATTTTCAAAATGCCATCGAGAAGTCTACTAGAATCTTTAACATTTTAATTGTTTGTTCTACTGGCATCGGGTCATCGCATTTCTTAAAAACAAGGGTGGAAAATAATTTTCCCTTATTCAATATTGTGGATGTCATATCATCCAATGAAATATTTAACTATAAGACATCGGAGATTGACTTTGTTTTGACAACGGTCAATTTGCCACAAATGAGTATTCCCCATTTATTGATCGGTGCTTTGCTAGATAAGGCGGACATTAATATCATTAAGCAATTTATTAAAAGCAACTTTGGAGGACGTTAACTATGGATATGAATGAATTTTTATCAAAAGAACTCATCGTTTTAGATTTGAAAGCAACTTCAAAAGCAGATGCTATTCAAAAGTTATGTGAAAGGCTGTATGCCGAAGATTGTATTACCGACGTAGATAAGTTTGTTGCAGATGTGTATGAAAGAGAGGCGGAGGGAGAAACAGGTATCGGACAAGGTATCGCTATTCCACATGGAAAATCAGAAAATGTGCTTAAAACTAGTTTGGCTATTGGGAGAACAGAAACAATTGATTGGGAAGGAGAAGAACATCAAGAAGTGACAATCATCATCTTATTTGCTGTCAGATTAGTCGATAATACATCTGTTCATTTAAAACTCTTATCTCAAGTTGCATCCAAATTAGGCCATGATGAAAGTCTTGAAATGCTAAAGACGGCAAAGAATGCAGAAGATATTATCAATATATTTGTAGATTAAGGAGGAACTATCGATGAAATTAGTTGCAGTTGTAGCGTGTACTTCGGGGATTGCCCATACGTATATCGCCAAGGAAAAATTAATTAGTGCCGCAGAAAAAAGGGGTCACGAGATTCGGGTAGAAACACAAGGAACAATTGGTATCGAGGGAGAGCTCACAAAAGAAGAAATTGACCAAGCTGACTTGGTGATTATGGCAACAGATATTCAGACATCTGGAAACGAGCGATTTGAACATAAAAAGATTATGAAAGTACCTACAAATGTCGCGGTTAAAGCTGCAGGACAATTAATTGAAAAAATCGAAAGCCAACTTGTAGAGGAGTGAGGACATGAAACGGATTGGTAATGAGTTAAAGCGGCATGCACTGACCGCAATTAGTTATATGTTGCCATTGGTTGTTGCTTCAGGTTTATTAATTGCTATCGGGAATTTGATGGGTGGTCAGGTTATTGAGGATTATACGCAATCCTTTACCATTGCGAGTGCGCTAACTAGTTTAGGTGTTATGGGAATGGGCTTACTATCACCATTTATTGCCGGATATATTTCTTATTCTATTGCTGAACGGCCAGGTATTGCACCAGGATTCCTTATGGGATTAATTGCCAATGCACTTGGTGCAGGGTTCTTAGGTGGTATGGTAGGTGGTTATTTAGTTGGTTATTTTGTTTTATGGATGAGATTAAAGTGGAAAGTACCAAAGTGGGCAGATGGTTTAATGCCTATGATGATTATTCCAACGATTTCTGCCATTGTGGTTGGATTGTTTATGTTCTTTGTGGTTGGAGGTCCGATTGCTTGGTTGACTGAACAATTAATTATTTACTTAGAAAGTTTAGACGAATCTTCACGGATAGTTTATGGCTTTATCTTTGGAGTTCTTGGTGCCTTTGATTTTGGGGGACCAATTAGTAAGGTGCCAAACTTAATGGCGGATGGCTTATTACTTGAAGGAATTATGGAACCAGAAGCTATAAAAGTTATTGGCGCTATGGTCCCACCTATTGGGGTAACCTTTGGCTGGTTACTATCAAAAGTAGCGAAAAAACCAATTTATACAAAAGTTGAGGAAGATGCTATTAAAGTAGCTTTTCCAATGGGATTAACAATGATCACTGAAGGGGTAATTCCGATTGCAATGAATGACCTGTTAAGAACAGTATTTGCTTGTTCAATGGGGACTGGCGTCGCAGGTGCAATTAACTTTTATTTCCAAAATGGGTCACCAGTGCCATCAGGAGGAGTCTTTGTGATCCCAGCAATGACTAAGCCACTAGTTGCAGTCGCGGCCTTACTTGCTGGATCTGTGGTGACTGGGATTATCCTGGTATTCATTAAGAAGAAAATTTCCCCAGAAGAATATGAAAATATTGCGGTAGTCGAAGAAGAAGAATTAGACTTGTCACAATTTAATATTGAAGGTTAAATCGAAAGGAAGTAATCCATTATGTTAATTACAATGTCAGAAATGCTAAAAGTTGCTAAAGAAAATCAATTTGCCGTGGGTGCCTATAATATTTCCGATGCGAATATTTTTAAAGCTGTTGTAGAAAAAGCAGAAGAATTATCAGCGCCTGCGATTATCGCTATTCATCCAGATGAACTAAGTTTCATTACCAATGAGTTTATTGCTTATATCAAAGCACGAACAGAAAATAGCAAAGTACCTTTTGTCCTTCATTTAGATCATGGTGGTTCATTAAAAGATGTGATTAATGCGATTAGTTGTGGTTTTACTTCGGTAATGATCGATGGGTCCCATTTAACATACGAAGAGAATATTGAAATCACCAAAAAAGCGGCAGAAATTGCACATGCTGTTGGGGTTTCCGTTGAAGGTGAATTGGGTACAATTGGAGACACAGGGACATCTATAGAAGGTGGGGTAACTGAAATTACTTACACTGTTCCTGCTGAAGCAGATAATTTTATTCAACGTACAGGAATTGATACCTTAGCAATTGCAATTGGGACAGCCCACGGTATTTATCCGAAAGATTTTGTGCCAAAATTAAAATTAGATATTTTAGAAGAAGTAAGTAACTTAGTAGATACCCCATTAGTCTTACATGGTGGTTCATCAAATTCAGATACTGAGATTGCGCAAGCAGTTGAAATTGGTATTCAAAAAATCAATATCTCTAGTGATACCAAAAAAGCATACTTTAAACGACTACAAGAATTGTTAGATTCAGACGTGATGTGGGAACCTAATGCATTGTTCCCTCCATGTATCGAATCTGCTAAAGAAGTAGTGGACCATAAGATGAACTTATTCAATTCTGTTAACAAAGCCAGCCTATATTATAGTTAGGAGTAGTTTTATGCCATTGGTCAGCTTAAATGAAGTGTTACCAGGAGCAAAAAAGGGTAAGTATGCAATTCCCGCTTTCAATGTCGTGAGTTTTGAAATGATTATTGCTGCCATAGAAGCAGCGGAAGCATTACAAATACCTATTATTATTGAATATACAGAAGATGATGGTAAACGGATACCGTTAGAATATATTGGACATTTTGCAAGTACATTAGCGAAAGATGCCTCTGTTCCTATTTGTGTCCATTTAGACCATGGACGAACTTTTTCCGGAATTGTAAAGGCAATAAAAAGTGGTTATTCGTCAGTAATGTTCGATGGGTCTGCTTTAGCTTTTGAGGATAATATAGAACAAACTAAGCATGTAGTGAATATTGCTCATGCATTAGGGGTTAGTGTGGAAGCAGAATTGGGTACAATAGAGTCAGGAGAACAACACTATACGGATGTGAAATTAGTAGATACTTTTACAAGAAAAACAGGTGTTGATGCTTTAGCAATCTCGATTGGTACTGAACATGGGGTATATAGCCATAAACCTGAAATAGACGTTAACCGTATTGAAGAAATTGCAACTGTGACCAAAACACCGCTTGTCATGCATGGTGGTTCTGGATTAGATCCAGCTATATATCCCCGTGTGATTCAAGCAGGGATTTCAAAAATCAATTACTATTCTGCTATGTCTAATAAGGTTTTAACGCAAATTATGAAAGACTTGAAAGAGAAGCAGAAGCAAGAAAATATCTACTTACAGGACTTTATTGATCTAGAATTAGCTTATTTCACTAGTGAAATGAAAGCAGTTATTCAGCAATTTAGACCTTAAAAAGCTAAATAAGCTAGCTTACCATGGGAACTCTCTATTAGATAAGAGACATAAATGGTTGAGCTAGCTTTTTATTTTATTATTTTTAAAATAGTCAGTTAAACTTGGTTAAATTCTTCAAGTTCGTAAGCACCTTTAGTATAGACAACATGAGCATAATGGCCGTAATCTAAGTCTTCTTTTAGGTCAAATTCAGGAAGTACTTCATGTAAGAAGAAGCGAATAGGCATGTCGTGGCTGATGATTAAAACATTGATATCTTTTTTCTGGGTTTCCATACGGACTTCTAAGGCATCGTCATGGATATCCAACATGGCCTCTTCAATACGATTCCAAAATGTAATAAAGTCTTCTGAATTCCCTTCTTCGTCACGCTCAACAAGATTTTCAATAATCAGTGGTACATATTGAGTTGAGGGAATTTGATTGATACGCATGTCGTCAACCAATTGACTAATTGACTTTGGCCACACCTTCTCAATATCTTGATCTTCTAAACCACCAAAATTATACTCTCTAAAACCTTCAACTGGAAATAGTTGAATATCATTATCTTGTTTCATTAAAATGCGTTCACCTGTTTCAACACATCGGTCTAAATCACTCGTGTAGGCTAAATCAAAAGGGACATCTGCTAGGGTATCAGCTACTTGGTCTACAACACGCATACCGATACGCGTGACCGGGGAATCCGCCCAACCTTGAATGCGTTGATCTGCGTTGGCGGTTGTTTCACCGTGGCGGACAAAGTAATAATGGATAGCTGCCATAATATTCACTCCTCTCATGTTTTGGAATTTGATGTTAACTTTATTCTAGCATAATAAACGATTTATGAAAACGATTTCCAAAATAATGCTGATATATATATTATTTTATGAACTTAAAACTTGCTTCATTCAGTTGAGAAAGTTATTCGCATACTTAGTTCAATAAAAACGAACACCCCTGATTGAAAACTCGTGGGCAATTTGCTATTTGCTATCAGAAATTCGTGCTAAAATGAAAAGCAGAGATGAATGCCATAGGAATTGGCAGAAAAATGAGGAGTGTTCTTTTTGACAAAAGTAGCGAAAGTATTTACTGATGAAGAAAAAATTAAAATTTTAAGCGATATTGTGGCAATCGAGACGGTTGACCGTAATGAAGAAGATGTGGCGAACTACTTAGCAGCATTATTAGATAAATATGGTATTGATTCTAAAGTAATTCCAACAGGGATTCCTGGTCGTGCGAACTTAGTAGCTGAAATTGGCTCAGGTTCGCCCGTATTAGCAATTTCTGGTCATATGGATGTCGTATCTGCTGGGAATGCGGAAGCTTGGACGTCTGATCCCTATACATTGACTGAACGCGATGGTAAATTATTTGGCCGTGGCGCAACAGATATGAAAGGTGGACTAGCCGCATTAGTGATTGCCATGATTGAAATTAAGGAACAAGGATTACTTGAGAAGGGTACCTTACGATTACTAGCGACTTATAACGAAGAAAATGGTGCGGTTGGTTCTATCCAATTGGAAGATGCTGGCTATGTGACAGATGTTGATGCGATTGTAATTGGAGAACCAACTACAGGTATGATTCATCCATCTCACAAAGGATCAATGAACTTCGTCGTATCTTCACGTGGTAAATCAGTTCATTCATCTAGACCTCGTGGTGGTATTAATGCAATTGATCCATTAATGGACTTTGCCTTAGCGTTTAAAGAAGCTTTCAAAGAAGCAACCAAGGATATCAACTTTGGTCAATTAGACTTTTCACCTGTATTAAATCTATACGGTGCAGTTGAAGGTGATGAAGCTGGCAATCAAGAACTAGACCAATTATTGAAACAACCAACTTTTAACGTGACTGTATTCCGTGGTGGTGATCAAGTGAATACAATTCCTGACCATGCGGAAGTTGTCTTCAATATTCGTACTGTACCTGAATTTGATAATGAAGCTGTGAAAGGTGTATTTGCTGAAGTCTACCAAGAATTCTTGGATAAAGGGGCAGATTTTGATTTACAACTCACCCTTGATCTAAAGCCATTAAATGGTGGTGTAGATTCAGATTTAGTACAATTAACGAAAAGTTTGGGTGCAACATATTTAAATCAAGAATTAGCTGTAGTACCAATGACGGGTGGTACTGATGGGGCTAATTTTGTCGCCAATAAACCTGCTGGATATCCGATTATTATCTTTGGTCCAGGTTCAACAACATCACATCAAATTGATGAATATGTGGACAAAGACGAGTATCTAACATTCGTCAACTTATACATTGACTTGTTAGCCACTTATTTAGAAAACAAATAAAATCATTTTAAAAAGCTGTGACATTATGGTCATAGCTTTTTTCAACTAAATTTCAATGGAAAAGGAGGTAACATTTTGGAACTACGGATTTTAAGGTATTTTTTAATGGTTGCAAATGAACAAAATATTAGCCAAGCAGCTAAGAAATTACATATCACGCAACCAACGTTAAGTCGACAGATTCGTGATTTTGAAGCGGAATTGGGTGTTGCATTATTTGAACGAAAGCAGCGAAAATTATACTTAACTGATCAAGGACGTTTTCTAAAGGAGAAAGCGGAAGAACTCATTGCCTTAGATGAGAAAATAACCCATGAATTTGCAAATTATCATGATGCTAAATTGAATGGTCAAATTCTGATTGGCTGTGTTGAAGCAGCGAATTCAGCTTTTCTATCCAAAATGCTGGATCAAATGTTGGCTGATCATCCGCAAGTAACTTTTGAAATTTATTCCGGTACGAGTAAGGATATTATTGAAAAATTAGAGAAAGGTTTACTGGATGTGGCCATGTTGATTGAACCATTTACCCTAGATCAGTATGAGAAAATCTTTTTACCAAGTAAAGAAACATTCGGCTTGTTGGTGGCAGATGACCATGCGTTGGCAGAGAAGGATGCAATTGTTGCGAGTGATTTAATCGATTTGCCGTTAATTTATGCTTCTAGGGCGGATGTCCAGTCCAAGTTTCGAGAATGGGGTAATTTTGAAACGGATGATTTAAATATAGTAGGCCGGTATAATTTGATCTTTAATGTCTTGTCTCTAGTAGAAAATAAGGTCGGTGCAGCTATCACTATTCAAGGTGCTGTTGAAGACAGGTTAACTGAGACCCGCTTTATTCCTTTTCAACCACCTCTACAAGTGCGGTGTGCCATCGTTTGGAAAAAAGCCACTATGTTGAATCCCACGCTTAGTTCCTTTATCGAACAGATTAGATATGCTCTAAAAGCATAGTTATACGCTTAATAAGTATTGGACCTATAGTGATTTAACTTCTAATATAGGTGGTGTAGAGATTCGACCTTAAGGAGGTTTTTCCAATGGCAAAATTTGAAGAAGTTAAAGAAGGTATTATTTTTCCAAAAGGTGAAAAGAATGATGCTTTTGCCCAATATTTCATCGGACAAAGTTATCTACAAGGTTTAGTTGCGGATAAAGATGTTAATGTGGGCGTTGGGAACGTAACCTTTGAACCGGGATGCCGTAATAATTGGCATATCCACCATGATGGTTATCAAATTCTATTGGTAACAGGTGGAGAAGGTTGGTACCAAGAAGAAGGTAAAGCAGCTCAATTCCTAACAGCCGGTGATGTGATAGTAACCCATGATGGTGTTAAACATTGGCATGGTGCAAGTGCAGATGCATGGTTTTCACATATTGCGATTACTGCTGGGACACCAGAGTGGTTAGAACCGGTTAGCGATGATATTTATAATTCTTTGAAAGCTTAATTTGAATGATTGTATCTATTAGAAAGATGAGGAGATAAATATGCCAAAACAAACAGCAGGTAGAGATAATTTAGGTGATTTTGCCCCACAATTTGCTGCATTAAACGATGACGTATTATTTGGGGAAGTATGGGACCGTGAAGACCAATTATCTGCACGTGACCGCAGTTTAATCACAGTAGCCAGTTTACTAACTCAAGGTGTGCCGCAGTTAGAAGCGCATTTAAATATTGCGAAAAATAACGGTGTCACTAAAGAAGAAATTGTTGAATTAATCACCCACTTAGCTTTTTATACGGGGTGGCCAAAAGCTTGGTCTGCATTCAATTTAGCAAAAGATATCTATGGTGAAGAAAACTAAATAATTCAATAGTGATTTTAATTGATGAAAGCTATGACTGATTGGTCATGGCTTTTTTGAGTGTAATGAAAGTACTTAGTCTTTGGTGCCAAACTATTGTATTTGTCGCATATATTTATTATCTTTGTTAAAATATGAGAGAGACTGTTGCGACTTTCGCAGCAAATAATCGTTGGAAATAAGATGATCATAAAATAAGCGTAGGGGTGTATCACATATGGTAGAACATAATTTGGAAGAGACTCAAGAACTTGCTGCAATGGGCAAAACACTTCAATCTATTAAGGTTGGAGATACTTTTCGAGTAACTGAATCCATCAGAGAGCGAGACGTCTTGTTATACATGGGGGTAACTTCTGATTCAAATCCCGCATACCTACAACAAACGTCACATAAAGCAGGACTTACACCGGGTGAGGTCGTGGTACCACCAATCGCCTTAATGGGCATTATCACCCGTACAGTGTCCATGAACTTCCCTGGACCCGGGTCACGTTTAGTAGAAATGAATATTAATATTATTCACTCTATTCCGCACAACTCAATCATTACTTTTGAATTTGAGGTTATTCGCGTAGAAGAATTGAAGCAATTTGTGACAATTCACTGTATTGGGAAATACACCAATGCGACTGACGACGACCGTGTTTTAGATGCTATGTTAACCGTTTTACCACCACAAGAGCACCTACAAAATGATGCTGAAACGATTGATGCAGGTGTATTCCAACGAATTTCAGGAGGCGACTCAATTGAGTACTAATAAAGAAAAGAAGAAGCTCGTCCTTTTTGACGGGTCATCTTTGGCTTTTCGTTCTTTTTTTGCTATTCATAATATTCATTCATTTGTAAATAAGAATGGTATGCATACCAATGCCTTATTTGCCTTTCATGAAATGATGAATAATATTTTGGAAAAAGAACAGCCGACGCATGCCTTAGTGGCGTGGGACGCAGGTAAAACAACGTTTAGAAACGAATTCTTTGATGAATATAAAGGTGGGCGGCAATCAACACCATCTGAGTTTAGAGAGCAAATGCCATTTTTCAATGTGCTCCTAGATGCCTTTGGGGTTGCGCATTATGAGTTGACTAACTATGAAGC